>JAKONM010000141.1 GCA_022701925.1 Microbacteriaceae bacterium | reverse complement strand
GCTGGTCGCTGCGTCCCTGATCAGCGCCCATGTCGCCGGCGACCTCGTGATCGCGGCCGCGCTGGTCGGCGTCGGCGGCTGCCTGTTCCTGACCGGCATGGGCCTCGGCGGCGTCACCTCCGCGCTGCTGCCGTACCCGGTGCCGCGTCCCGGTGCCTCCCCGTTCCAGCAGCCGAACTCCGCGGGCGGGATCGCCGCGCTGGTGCAGTCGGCGCTGTTCCTGGCGCAGCTGCTGCTGTCCGCGCCGGCGATCGTCTTCGGGCTGCTGGGCCTGCAGGGCGGGGACGGCTGGTACTGGGCGTCGCTGGCGGCCGGGCTGGCCGTGGGCGCAGCGGCCTTCGCGATCGGCACGACCGTGGGCGGGCGGGCCTTCGAGCGCCGCGGACCCGAGCTGCTGGCCGCGGCGCTGCGCGCCTGATCGAGCACCCGGGACGGCGCCCGTCCGACTTACCCTTGAGGCATGAAGGACTCCGTGACCGATCCGGCCGGCGGCGGCACCTCCACGCTCGATCGCGAGCTCGAGGAGCTGCTGAACAACGAGATCACCGAGGACGGCGATCACGACCGCTACGCGCACTACGTGCCGAAGGACAAGATCGTCGAGTCCGCGGTGACGGGCAAGCCGGTGCGCGCCCTCTGCGGCAAGAAGTGGGTGCCGGGGCGCAACCCCGACCGCTTCCCGGTCTGCCCCGACTGCAAGCGCATCTACGAGCGCATGCAGGACTGACCGGCCCCTCCCGATCCTCCGGGGATCCGGACTGCTTCCGCGGATCCGGTGTCCTCGCGCAAAACGCCGCCCCGCGCGCCGCGGAGGCGGCGTGTCGGGTCGGAAGTCCGGATCTGCAGAGGCCCGCCCCCGTCAGCCGAGGTCGGTCGGGATCGCCGGGTCGCCCGGCGACAGCCGCATCGCCTCCGCGGGCAGCTCCCGCACGGCTGCGGCGTGGTGCTCACGGGCGGCGCGCACCCCGGCGACGCCGACGAAGGCGTGGTCGGCCAGACCCCCGGTCATCAGCGGCACGGTCAGCTGCCGCGATCCGGCGACGCGCGGCTCGGCGTCGGACACGACCACCCGCTCCGCGGTCGCGACGCCGCCCTCCAGCAGCCGGAAGGCCCACTTGCGTCCGCCGCTGCCGGCCTTCTGCACCGACTTCTTCGCCACCGCCCGCATGGTGCCGTCGTCGTCGGCCCGCTCGACCAGCTTGTACACGAAGCCAGCGGTCGGGTGGCCGGAGCCGCCGACCAGCCGGGTGCCCGCCCCGTAGGAGTCGACGGGGGAGGCGGCGAGGCCCGCGATCGCGTACTCGTCCAGGTCGTTCGTCACGGTGATCCTCGCTCCCGTCGCGCCCAGGGCGTCCAGCTGCGACCGGACCTCCTGGACCACGGTCTGCAGATCGCCGGAGTCGATGCGCACCGCGCCCAGTGCGGGGCCGGCCAGCCGAACCGCGGTCTCCACCGCCTCACGCACGTCGTACGTGTCGACCAGCAGGGTGGTGCCGGCGCCCAGGGTGTCGATCTGCGACCGGAACGCCTGCTCCTCCGAGTCGTGCAGCAGCGTGAACGAGTGCGCGGCCGTGCCCATCGTCGGCACGCCCCAGCGCCGTCCCGCCTCCAAGTTCGACGTCGCCTGGAAGCCGGCGATCCACGCCGCCCGCGCGGCACTGACCGCGGCGCGCTCGTGGGTGCGGCGCCCGCCCATCTCCGCCAGAGGTCGGGCGCCCGCGGCCGACACCATGCGGGCCGCCGCGGTCGCCACCGCGCTGTCCGCGTTGAGCACGCTGAGGATCAGCGTCTCCAGCAGCACGGCCTCCGCGAAGCCGCCCTCCACGGTCAGCACGGGGGAGGAGGGGAAGTACAGCTCGCCCTCGCGGTACCCGGCGACGTCGCCGCGGAAGCGGTAGTCGGCCAGCCACGCCAGCGTCGCGGGGCCCACGACGCCCTCGGACTCCAGCCACGCCAGCTCGGCGTCGCCGAAGCGGAAGCGGTCGATCGCGTCGAGCAGGCGCCCGGTGCCGGCGACGACCCCGTAGCGGCGGCCGCCCGGCAGCCGGCGCGCGAAGACCTCGAACACGCTGTGCCGCTCGGCCGTGCCGTCGCGCAGGGCGGCGTCGACCATCGTGAGCTCGTAGCGGTCCGTCAGCAGTGCGGTGCTCGTCACGCCCGCGAGCCTAGGGAGTCGGGCTCCGCCGCCCCGCCGCCGGTGTGCCGTGAAGGGGGGCGCGCGGCCGGGCGGCCCGGCTCCGTAGCGTGGAGGCGGCCCTGGACACCCCGCCGGGCCTCGTCGCGGCGCACCCGGCCGCAGCGCTCCTCTCCCCCCGGAAGGCCCTCCCGATGGTCCCCACCCAGGACGTCGTCCTCTTCGCGACCCAGATCTCCGCCCCGTTCCCGTCGATCGACTACCTGCCGGCGGGCGTCGTCGGCGTCGTGCTCATGTCGTTCGCCGCCGCGCTGGTGCTCTCCGTCCGCCGCCGCGACGCCGACTGAGCCCCGCCGCCCTCCCGCGACCGCTGCGGGAGGGCCTCCAGCGCGCTCGGACGCCGCGGATCGGCGGCCCCTAGGCTCGACCGCCGTGACGGACGCGCCGATCGGGGTCTTCGACTCGGGGGTCGGCGGGCTCACCGTGGCGCGGGCGATCCTCGACCAGCTGCCGAACGAGGCCGTGCTCTACGTCGGCGACACCGCCCACTCGCCGTACGGCCCGAAGCCCCTGGCCGAGGTGCGCGCCTACGCGCTCGCGGTGATGGACGACCTGGTCGCCCAGGGCGTGAAGCTGCTGGTCATCGCCTGCAACACCGCCTCGGCGGCGATGTTCCGCGACGCCCGCGAGCGATTCACCCACGGCGCCGGCATCCCCGTGGTCGAGGTCGTGCTGCCCGCGGTGCGCGCGGCCGCCCGCCGCACCCGCACCAAGCGCATCGGCGTCATCGGCACCGAGGGCACCGTGCGGTCGAACGCCTACCCCGACGCCTTCGTCGCGGATCCGGACGTGCACGTCGTGCAGGCCGCCTGCCCCCGCTTCGTCGAGTTCGTCGAGGCGGGCGTCACCGCGGGGCCCGAGCTGTTCGAGGCCGCGGAGGAGTACCTGGCGCCGTTGAAGGCCGCGCAGGTCGACACCGTGCTGCTCGGCTGCACCCACTACCCGCTGCTGTCGGCTGCGATCCAGGTCGTGATGGGCCCGGAGGTCGCGCTGGTGTCCTCGGCGGAGGAGACCGCGGTCGACGTGTACCGGGCGCTGAAGCAGCACGACCTGTTCCGCACCGCGACGCACCCGCCGCACCACCGCTTCGAGGCCACCGGCAGCAGCGAGCAGTCGTTCCTGCGCCTGGCCCGCCGATTCCTGGGGCCGGAGGTCGCGGCCGTCGACCTGGTGCGCACCGGGTCGATCACCCTTCCCGCCCCGCCCCGAGAGGAGACGTCATGACCGAGCGACGCGACGGGCGCAGCCCCGAGGACCTGCGTCCCGTGACCATCGAGCGCGGCTGGAGCCGCCAGGCGGAGGGCAGCGCGCTGATCTCCTTCGGCGACACCCGCGTGCTCTGCACCGCCAGCTTCACGAACGGCGTGCCGCGGTGGCTGCAGGGCAAGGGCCGCGGCTGGGTGACCGCGGAGTACGCGATGCTGCCGCGCGCCACGAACGACCGCAGCGACCGCGAGAGCGTGAAGGGGAGGATCGGCGGCAGGACGCACGAGATCTCCCGCCTGATCGGCCGGTCGCTGCGCGCGGTGGTCGACACGAAGGCGCTCGGCGAGAACACCGTCGTGCTCGACTGCGACGTGCTGCAGGCCGACGGCGGCACCCGAACCGCGGCGATCACCGGCGCCTACGTCGCCCTGGCGGACGCCGTCGAGTGGGCCCGCGGCAAGCGCTTCGTGGGGCAGAAGGCGGTGCCGCTGATCGACTCGGTCGCCGCCGTGTCCGTCGGCATCGTCGACGGCGAGCCCCTGCTCGACCTGGCCTACACCGAGGACGTGCGCGCGGAGACCGACATGAACGTCGTCGCCACCGGGCGCGGCCTGTTCGTGGAGGTGCAGGGCACCGCGGAGGGCGCGCCCTTCGACCGCCGCGAGCTGGACCGCCTGCTCGACCTGGCGCTGGGCGGCACGGCCCGCCTGACCGAGCTGCAGGCCGCGGCGCTCGGCCGGCAGCAGGAGGCGGGCGCGTGACCGGCCTGCCTCCCCGCATCGTGCTGGGCACCGGCAACGCGCACAAGGTCGCGGAGCTGACGGCGATCCTCGGCCCGCTGCTGCCCGGCGTCGAGCTGGTGCGCTACGACGGTCCCTCCCCGGTGGAGGACGGCGACACCTTCCTCGCCAACGCCCTGATCAAGGCCCGGGCGGCGCACGCCCACACCGGCCTGCCGGCCATCGCGGACGACTCGGGCATCGCGGTGACGGCGCTCGGCGGCGAGCCGGGCATCCACTCCGCGCGCTACGCCGGCACCGGGCGTGACGCGGACAACCGAGACCTGCTGCTGCAGCGCCTCGGCGGCGCCGACGACCGCTCCGCCGCCTTCGTCTGCGCGGCCGTCTACGTGACGGACGACGGGGAGCTGCAGACGCAGGAGGAGTGGCCCGGCGCGGTGACGGCCGGCGTCCGCGGCGAGGGCGGCTTCGGCTACGACCCGCTGTTCGTGCCCGACGGCGCGGACGGGCGCACCGCCGCCGAGCTCACGGCCGAGGAGAAGAACGCGGTGAGCCACCGCGGCACCGCCTTCACGCGGCTCGCCGCGGCGATCCGCGGCGAGGAGCCCTCGGGCCGCTGACGCCGCCGGAGGCGGATCCGGTCAGTCGGTCGAGACGGCCGGGTCCGCCGCGGCGCGCTTGGCCTCGCGGTGGTTCTTCCACACGTGGTAGAGCGTCGGGCCGAGGGACAGCACGACCGCCGCCAGCAGGATCACGTCGATGTAGGACGAGACGAAGTCGGCGACGACCTCGTTGTAGCCGATCAGGAAGCCGAGGAACGTGACGCCGAAGCCCCAGGTGACGGCGCCGATCGCGTTGTAGAGGCTGTACTTCTTGTAGTCCATCTTGCCGACGCCCGCGGCGATCGGCGCGATGGTGCGCACGACCGGCACGAACCGGGCCAGGATCACGGCGACGGCGCCGTACTTGTCGAAGAACTTGTAGGTCTGGTCGACCTGCTTCTTGCTGAAGAGCCCCGACTCCCGCCGCTCGAACATGCGCGGGCCGGTCTTCTTGCCGATGTAGTAGCCGAACTCGCCGCCGAGCCAGGCGGCCACGGCGATCGCCGGTGCGGCGATCCAGATGCTGACCCCCAGGTTCACGGGCCGGTCCAGGTGGGTCAGCAGCCCGGTGATGATCAGCAGGGTGTCGCCGGGGAAGACGAACCCGATCAAGAGCCCGGTCTCGGCGAAGATGATCACGCAGATGCCGATCAGCCCGTAGGGGCCGAAGGCGCGGATCAGGTTCTCCGGGTCCAGGAACGGGATCAGCGCGTGCACGGTGGTCATGCCCTGCATGGAAGCTCCTGGTTCTCCGTGCCCCCGCGGCGGCCGTCGCGGGCCCGCGGTCGCTCCGCGGTGCGGGAGAAGGGACTCGAACCCTCACGCCGAAGCACAGGAACCTAAATCCTGCGTGTCTGCCAGTTCCACCACTCCCGCCGAAGCGGGGTCAGTGTACCCAGCCCGGGGGTCGCGGCCGGGAGGCGCAGCCCGCCGCGACGGCGTGGTCGGGCCTGTGGACAACCGGCCGCACGGCGCCCGCGCGGTCGCCACACTGCTCGCCGTGACCGATCCCGTGCAGCTGATCGCCGACTCCGTGCGGTCGCGGGCGCGTCGGGGCGCCCTGGGGGACTCGCCGCGCGGCGCCGTGCGGGAGGAGCTGCAGCGGTACGCGGAGCGCTCCTTCGCCGCCGACGTGCCGCTGATCGGCGACGAGCGGCTGGCCGAGCATCGGATCGTCGCGGACCTGACCGGGCTGGGGCCGCTGCAGCCGCTGCTCGACGACCCGTCGGTCGAGGAGATCTGGATCAACGCGCCGACGCGGGTCTTCGCGGCCCGGGGCGGCGTCTCCGAGCTGACGCCGATCGTGCTCGGCGAGCAGGAGGTGCGGGACCTGGTCGAGCGGATGCTGGCGCCCAGCGGCCGCCGGCTCGACCTCTCGAGCCCCTTCGTCGACGCCTCGCTGCCAGACGGCTCCCGGCTGCACGTCGTGATCCCCGACGTCACCCGGCGGCACTGGGCGGTGAACATCCGCAAGTTCTCCCGCAGCGCGATGACGCTGGACGCCCTGGTGGCGCACGGCTCGATGCCTCGGCAGGCCGCCGACTTCCTGCGCGCGTCGATGCTCGCCGGCGTCAACGTGCTCGTGTCCGGCGCGACCCAGGCGGGCAAGACCACGCTGCTGAACGCGCTGCTGGCCGCGGGCCGGCCCGGCGACCGGGTCGTGACGGTCGAGGAGACGTTCGAGCTGCAGCTGCCCGGGCGCGACGGGGTGGCGATGCAGTGCCGGCAGGCGAGCCTCGAGGGCACCGGCGAGATCACGCTGCGCCGCCTGATCAAGGAGGCGCTGCGCATGCGGCCGGACCGGCTCGTGGTCGGCGAGGTGCGGGAGGCGGAGGCGCTCGACCTGCTGATCGCGCTGAACAGCGGCATCCCCGGCGCCTGCAGCATCCATGCGAACTCCGCCCGCGACGCGCTGGTGAAGCTGTCGACGCTGCCCCTGCTGGCCGGGCGCAACATCGACGCCGGCTTCGTCGTGCCGACCGTCGCCGCCACGGTCGAGCTGGTCGTGCACTGCGAGCTGCAGCGCTCCGGGCGCCGCCGCGTGGTCGAGGTGCTCGCACCGACCGGCTCGCTGAGCGCCCCGGCGGCCGAGGGCGGCGCGGTGGAGGCGAGCCGCCTGTTCACCCTGCAGGACGGCGTGCTGCGGGCCACGGGCGGCCTGCCCGCCCGCACCGCGAAGTTCGAGGCCGCCGGCGTGGACCCGGTCGCGCTGCTGCGAGCGGCGGCGTGATCCCGGCGCTCGGCGCACTGGCCGGCGCGGGACTGCTGCTGATCCTCTCCCCGCTGCTGTGGCCGGCCGGATCCGCCCCTCGAACGCGGACCGGCCGCAGCGCCGCGGCGATCACCGACCGCCTGGTCCGCGCCGGCTTCGAGGCCGTCTCGCCCGCGGTGTTCGTCGCCGTCTCGCTGGTGCTGGCCGCTGCCGCGGGCGCGCTCGTGCTGGCTCTCACGGCGCTGACCGCGGGCGCGATCGTGGCCGCGGCGGTGGCCGGCGCCGCGCCGTGGACGATCGCCGGGCTGCGCGCCCGGTCGCGCACCCGGGCCGCCCGGACGCTGTGGCCGGAGGCGGTCGACCACCTGGTGGCGGCGGTGCGGGCCGGGATGCCGCTGCCCGACGCGGTCGCGGCGCTGGGCCGCACCGGCCCGGAGCGGCTGCGGCCGGGTTTCATCCAGTTCGAGCAGGAGTGGCGGCGCAGCGGCACGGTCGGCCCGGCGCTCGACGCGGCGAAGGCGCACTTCGCCGATCCGGTGGCGGACCGCCTGCTGGAGGTGCTGCGCATGGCCCGGGAGGTCGGCGGCACCGAGCTGCCCGCCGTGCTGCGGGACCTGGCGGCGCACCTGCGGCAGGACCTCGCGCTGCGGGGCGAGGTGGAGGCCCGGCAGAGCTGGGTGGTGAACGCCGGCAAGCTGGGGATCGCCGCACCGTGGATCGTGCTCGGCCTGCTGGCGACCCGTCCGGAGGCCGCTGCCGCCTACGCGACCCCGGGCGGGACGGTGCTGATCGCCGGCGCCGCGGTCGTGACCGCGGCCGCCTACCGCGTGATGCTCGCCATCGGCCGGCTGCCGGAGGACCGCAGGTGGTTCCGGTGACCGCCGCGCAGTGGTTCGCGCTGGCCGGCGGCCTCGGCATCGGACTGGGCCTCTGGAGCATCTCGAGCCGGCTGCCCGCCCTGGCGCGGCCGCGGCTGGCCGCCCGCATCGCCCCGTTCCTCACCGACGTGTCCGCGGAGGCGCAGCGTCTGGCGCACCCGCCGGGCGTCGATCCCGGCCGCGTGCTCGGGGTCGTCGCCTCCCCGGTGCTCGACGCCTTCCAGCGGCTGTTCGGCGGGCTGCTGGGCGGGCGCGGCCGCACCGCGCTGCTGCTCGCGCGATCCGGGCGGCCGTGGACCCTGGAGACCTACCGGCTGCGGCAGGTCGTCTGGGCCGCGGCCGGCGGCGTCGCCGGCGCGGTCCTCGGCGCGCTCGCCGCCGCGAACGGCTCGCCCGGCGCCGCGCTGGCCGGCCCGGTCGTCGGCGCGATCGCGGGGCCGCTGCTGCGCGACCGCCTGCTGGCCGCCGAGGGCGATCGGCGGGCCCGGCGCATCGAGAGCGAGCTGCCGACGGTGCTCGAGTTCCTGGCGCTGAGCCTCTCCGCCGGCGAGGGCGTGCGCGACGCCCTGCGCCGCGTCGCGCAGGTGGGCTCCGGGGCGCTCGCGGTGCTGCTGCGCGCCGTCGTGGACGAGACCTCGGTGGGCGTGCCGCTGGCGGCCGCCCTGACCCGCGCCGCCGACGAGCTGCGGATACCCGGCCTCACCCTATGCCTGACGCACGTGGTCGGCGCGCTCGAGCGCGGCTCCCCGCTGGCGGACGTGCTGCGGGTGCAGGCCGCCGACGCCCGGGAGGCCGCCCGCCGCGACCTGCTGGAGGCCGCGGGCAAGAAGGAGATCGCGATGCTGGTGCCGCTGGTCTTCCTGATCCTGCCGACGACGGTCGCGTTCGCGGTGGGGCCGGGGATCCTGGTCCTGCAGACCCGCCTCTGACCGGGTCCGCGGATCCGCAGACCTCTCGCCGATCCGCAGAACCGGCCCGACACGCCGCGCGCACGAGCTCGGTCCCCGGCGTGTCGGGGAGGAACTGCGGATCCGCGAACCCCGCCCGGAGCCCGCCGCGGGCGCGACCGGGGCGGCTGTGGACAACGACCGACCCGGGCCCGGGGAACTCGGCACACTGGCGCCGACGAACCCGCGAAAGCCAGGAGGACGACCGATGAAGAGCCTGCTCCACCCCGTCCGCAGCAGCGGTCTCGCGGACGACGCCGAACGCGGCGACGTGCCCGGCTGGGTGCTGGTCACCATGATGACCGCGGGCCTCGTCGTGCTGCTCTGGGGCGTGGCGGGCCCGGCGCTGACCGGGCTCTTCAACCAGGCGATCCAGAGCGTCTCCGGGCTGTGAGCCCCGAGGCCGAGCGCGGCTCCGCGCCGGTCGAGTTCCTGCTGTCGTCCACCGTGCTGCTGGTGCTCGTGCTGGGCGTGCTGCAGGTCGGCGCGATCCTGCTGGTGCGCAACACGGCCCTGGACGCCGCGGCCGAGGGCGCCAGGTGGGCGGCCGTGGAGGGCAACAGCGAGGCGGACGGCGCGGAGCGGGCGCGCCGGATCCTCACCGACAGCCTCGGCGCCGGCTACGCGCGTTCGATCCGCGTGGCCCGCACGACGTTCGCGAGCCAGCCGGCCGTCGCGGTGACCGTCCGCATTCCGCTGCCGGTGATCGGGCTGCTCGGACCGGCCGACGGGATCGAGGTGACGGGGCATGCCGCCCTCGAACCCGCGGCGTGAGCGGGGGGAGGAGGGCTCGATCGCGATCGAGGTGTTCGTGCTGGGCGTCCTGCTGCTGGTGCCCCTGCTCTACCTGGTGCTGACCGCCGCGGTGCTGCAGGGCGCCGCCTTCGCCGCGGAGGGCGCGGCTCGTCAGGCGGCCCGCAGCATCGTGCTGGCCGAGGACGAGGGGCGGGGCCGGGCGGCGGCGGACGCGGCGGTGCGGGTGGCGCTGGCCGACTGGCGGGTGCCCGCCTCCGCCGCGGCCGTCTCGGTCGACTGCCGCCCGGACCCCGGCCGGTGCCTCACGCCGCGCGGCACCGTGCGGGTGGCGGTGCGCGTCGCCGCCGCCCTGCCGCTGCTGCCGCCCGCGGTCGCGCTGGACGCGCTCGGCACGGTACCGGTGTCGGCCGCGGCGGTGCAGCGCGTGTCGATGTTCCGGGCGGCGCCGTGATGCGTGGGCGGGGCGGAGCGGAGGAGGGGTCCGCGCTGCCGCTGGCCCTGGTGCTGTTCCTGATCGCCGTGTCCTTCGTCGCCGTCGCGGCGGGCGCCTCCGCCCTGCACCTCGACCGGCTGCGGCTGCTGACCGTGGCGGACGGGGCAGCGCTCGCCGCGGCCGAGTCGTTCCGGGTCGCCGACGTGGTCGTGGAGGGGGATGAGGTGCGGCCGCGGCTGCAGGACGACCGCGTGCGGGCCGCGGCCGCGGACGCGGTGGCCGCTGCGGACCGCGCCGACCTGACGGACCTGCGGCTGGTCGCCGCCGGCACGCCGGACGGCCGCGTCGCCGCCGTCACCGTGTCGGCCGTGTGGCACCCGCCGATCGTGTCGTCGCTGCTGCCGCTGACGGTGCCGATCCAGGTGGTCTCGACCGCGGCGGCCCGCTTCGGCTGAGCGGACCGGCGCACGTCAGAGCGGCGGGGTGAGCGGGGGAGCGGAGCGCCGGCTCCTCGTCGACTCGAACGCGGCGGCGAGCCGCAGCAGGGCGGCGTCGTCGTACGCCCGGCCTGCCAGGGTGAGGCCGACCGGCATGCCGACGTCGTCCAGCAGCCCCATCGGCACCGTGACGGTCGGGACTCCCAGGTGCCGGACCGCCAGGTTGCCGTTCGCGACCCAGACGCCGTTGCGCCACGCGAGGTCCGCGGAGGCGGGGTCCGTATCGGCGTCGGCCGGCGCCACGTCCGCGACCCCGGGGAAGACGATCGCGTCGAGCCCGAGCTCGGTCATCCAGTCCTCCAGGTCGATGCGCCGCGTCTCCTCGAGGCCCTGCAGCCCCTCGGCGAGCCCCGGCACGTCGAGCAGCCGCTGCCCGCGGTGGGCGCGGAGCCAGGCCGGCAGGTCGGCCAGGTCGTCGTCGAAGCCGTCGTAGCGGTCGGGCAGGGACCCGGGCGGCGGCGGGAAGATGCGCGACCCGTCGACCTCGCCCAGGTCGTGCAGGCGCGGGTCGCCGTTGTCGACCAGGAACTGCTGCCAGGCGAGCGCGCACAGGTCGACCACCTCGCGCCGCAGGAAGTCGGGGGACACCAGGCCGCGCGTCGCGACGGTCGGCGCACCGGGCCGGTCGCCCTCGTAGCGCGTCACCATCGGCAGGTCGACGTCCACGACCACCGCGCCCGCCGCCTCCAGGTCGCGCCGCGCCGCCTCCCACAGCCGCAGCACCGACGGCCGCGGCTCGATGCGCTGCCCGGTCGGCCCGCCGATGCCGGGCGCCTCCGCGGTGCCCGCATCCGGATCGGTCCCGAGGAACATCCGGGGCGCGCCGAGCCGCACGCCGGCGAGCACCCGCCCGGCCTCCGCCGCGTCCCGCACCGCCAGCGCGGGGTAGGAGGCGGGGCGCACCGCGGAGGCGGCGGGCACCGGCACCCACGGCTGCATGCGCCACAGGTCGCCGCGCGGATCCGGGTCGTCCGCGACGACGACGTCGAGCACCTCCAGCAGGTCGGCGACGGAGCGCGCGTGCGGCACGACCACGTCCATCGTCGGCACGAGCGGCCAGCCGCCGCGCACCGAGATCACGCCGCGGGAGGGCGTGCAGGCCACCAGCCCGCTGCTGCTCGCCGGCCCGCGGCCGCTCGACCAGGTCTCCTCGCCCAGCCCGAAGGCGGCGAAGGAGGCGGCGGTCGCCGTGCCGCTGCCGTTCGACGAGCCGGAGGCGAAGGGCGCCGGCAGGAAGTCGGGGGAGTACGGGCTCTCCGCCCGGCCGTGCAGGCCGCGCTGCATGCCGCCGTTCGCCATCGGCGGCATGGTCGTCAGCCCCAGGCAGATCGCGCCGCCCGCCCGCAGCCGCTCGACGACGAAGGCGTCGCGCTGCGCCACCAGCCCGGCGAAGGCGGGGCTGCCGGCGGTCGCGGGCAGCCCGCGCACCAGGTAGCTCGCCTTCGCCGTGTAGGGGATGCCGTCCAGCGGGCCGAGCACCCGGCCGGCGACGCGGCGTGCGTCGGATTCCGCTGCCTCCTCACGGGCGGCGGGGTTGCGGATCGGCACCGCGTTCAGCGCCGTCGCGGTGCCCGGCCCGTCGTACGCGTCGATGCGGGCGAGGTGGGCGTCGACCAGCTCGACCGCGGTGGTCGAGCCCTCCTGCAGCGCCGCCCGGAGGTCGGCGATCGACGCCTCGACGACCTGGATCACGGTCGGAGCGCGGGCTGCTGCTGCGTGATGCAGTGGATCCCGCCGCCGCGGTCGAACAGGGGGCGCGCGTCGACCGTCACGACCTCCCGCCCCGGGTACGCCTCCGCCAGCACGGCCCGCGCGTCGGCGTCCGCCGCGGGCTCGCCGAACCCGCAGGCGATCACGCCGCCGTTCACGACCAGGTGGTTCACGTAGCTCCAGTCGACGAAGCCGTGCGCGTCGCGCAGCGTCGCCGGCGCCGGCATCGCCACCACCTCGAAGGGTCGGCCGGCCGCGTCGGCCTCGTCGGCCAGCTGCTCGCGCAGCGCCGCCGAGAGCGCGTGGTCGGGGTGCCCGGCGTCGCGCTGCTCGTGCAGCAGCACGCGGCCGGGGGAGGGGATCGTGGCGACGATGTCGACGTGGCCGCCGGTGCCGAAGTCGTCGTAGTCGCGGTGCAGCCCGCGCGGCAGCCAGACGACACGGGTCGCCCCGATGGTCCGGGCCAGCTCGGCCTCCACGCCGGCGCGGTCCGCCGACGGGTTGCGGCGCGGGTCCAGCAGCACGGTCTCGGTGACCAGCACGGTGCCCTCGCCGTCGACGTGCAGCGCCCCGCCCTCGGTCACCAGCGGCGACGCGACGACCTCCGCGCCCGCGGCGGCGGCGACCGTGCGGCCCAGCTCCGCGGACAGCCGCCACTCGGCCCACTCGGGCGCGCCCCAGCCGTTGAAGACCCAGTCGACCGCGCCCAGCACGTCGCGCCGATCGAGGTCCTGCACGAAGGTCGGGCCGACGTCCCGCATCCAGAACTCGTCCAGCGGCGCCTCGAGCAGCTCGACCTGCGCGCCGAGCATGCGGCGGGCCCGCGCCGTCTCGCTCGGGTCGGCGGCCATCGTCACGGGCTCGAACGCCGCGACCGCCCGGGCGACGGCGGTCCAGGCCGCGTACCCCTCCTCGCGCAGCGCGGCGGTGCCACCGAGGGTCCTGCCCTCGCGCGGGAACGCCATCCACGTCCTCGCGTGCTCCGCGGTCTCCGACGGCATGCGCCAGCCCATCGCGCACCTCCCGCCGCGAGTGTGGCAGCAGCGGGGCGGGCGCGTCAGGCGCGGGCGGGCCGCGGGATGAAGCGGGGCACCCAGCGCGCCAGCATGCCGGCGCCCAGGAGGCCGACGACGCCGATCACCGCGGCGGCGACGGGGAGGGAGGCGACCGCGGTGACGGCGGCGATGGCCACCGGGGTGGCCGCGTTGCCGGCGTCGCCGGTGAAGCGGTAGGCGCCGAGGAACGGCGCGGGGTCGTGGCGCGGCGCCAGGTCCGCCCCGAACGTCATCAGGATGCCGCTGCCCAGGCCGTTCGCCACCGACATGAACATGGCGATGCCGATGAACCAGCCCACCGCGTCGGGCAGCCCGTTCGTCAGGGCGAGCGCCAGGTGGCCGAGCCCCAGGCCGATCATGGAGGGCAGCGCGCTGGCCAGCCGGCCGAACCGGTCCATGATCTGGCCGCTGGTGAAGAAGAGCGCCAGGTCCACGGCTCCGGCGACGCCGATGATCAGCGCGATGCTGCTCTCCTGCAGCCCGAGGCTCACGCCGACCAGCGGCAGGATCACCTGCCGGCTGGCGCGCAGGCCCCCGATCAGCGCCGCCGCCGTGCCCATCCTGGCCAGCACCGAGCGATGGGAGGCCAGGGTCCGCAGCAGGCCGGCGCGCACCGGCTCGGCCACCGCGCCGCCCACGCCGTCGACCTGCGGCGCGTGCGCGCTGGCGGGGATCGCCTGCTGGCGCCGCCGGGCCAGGGCCGCGGAGGGGTCGGGCAGCACCAGCAGCACGATCGCCACGACCACGCAGGCGACGCCCTGGATCAGGAAGGCGGCGCGGGTGGAGCCGGTGAGGCCGATGACCAGGGCGGCCAGGAACGGGCCGACGAAGTAGCCGGCCCGGAACATCCCGCCGAGCAGCGACAGCGCGCGGGCCCGGTAGGCCAGCGGCACGAACGACGTCATGAAGGCCTGCCGGGCCAGGGCGAACGAGGCGGTCGCGATGCCGATGATCAGCACGCCGAGGCCCAGCACCGCCGGCACGGGCGCCAGCCAGCACAGCGCCAGGCCGCCGAGCGCGGCCACCGCCGACCCCAGCATCGCGTTGCGCTCCCCGACCCGCGACACGATCCAGCCGCTCGGCAGGTCGCCGATCAGGGTGCCGACCATGAGCAGCGCGGAGGTGAAGCCGGCCAGCGCCAGGGACCCGCCGAGCCGCACGGCGTCCACGGGGATGATCGGGATCACCGCGCCCTCGCCGATCGCGAACAGCAGGGAGGGCAGGTAGACCGGCAGTGCCGCCGATCCCAGCCGGAAGCGCTCGGGATCGGTCACTGGGGCAAGGGTACGCCGCCCGCGAGGAGCGCCCCGATCGCGACGACTACCATCGCCACCGCCATGGAACTCGATCTCGGACCCCGCATCGCCGCCCTCCGGTCGACCCTCGGCGACGTGCTGGCGGTCGTCGACGTCGACGCGCTGACGGCGCGGATCGCCGACCTGGAGCGGAAGGCGTCCGCGCCCGACCTGTGGGACGACCCCGAGGCCGCGCAGAAGGTGACCAGCGAGCTGAGCCACGCGCAGGCGCAGCTGGGCCGGGTGAACCGCGTCGGCGCGCGCCTGGACGACCTCGAGGTGCTGGTCGAGCTGGTGAACGCCGAGGACGACGAGGCCCAGGCCGCCGAGACCGCCGCGGAGGCGGAGGCCGAGCTGGCGGGCATCGCGGCGACCGTCGGCGAGCTCGAGGTGCAGACCCTGCTGAACGGCGAGTACGACCCGAGGCCCGCGGTCGTCACCATCCGCGCGGGCGCCGGCGGCGTCGACGCGTCCGACTTCGCCGAGATGCTGCTGCGCATGTACCTGCGCTGGGCCGAGCAGCACAAGTACTCCGCCACCGTCATGGACGCCTCCTACGCGGAGGAGGCGGGCATCAAGTCCGCCACCTTCGAGATCGACGCCCCCTACGCGTTCGGCAACCTGTCGGTCGAGGCCGGCACGCACCGCCTCGTGCGGATGAGCCCCTTCAACTCGGCGGGCAAGCGGCAGACCAGCTTCGCGGCGGTCGAGGTCATCCCGCTGCTCGAGGAGTCCGGCGAGATCGAGGTGCCGGAGAGCGACATCCGCATCGACGTCTTCCGCTCCTCCGGCCCCGGCGGGCAGAGCGTCAACACGACCGACTCGGCGGTGCGCATCACGCACCTGCCGACGGGGCTCGTCGTGTCGATGCAGAACGAGAAGAGCCAGATCCAGAACCGCGCCGCGGCCATGCGGGTGCTGCAGTCCCGTCTGCTGATCCAGCGGCGCGAGGAGGAGGCGGCCAAGAAGAAGGAGCTGGCGGGCAACATCACCGCCAGCTGGGGCGACCAGATCCGCTCCTACGTGCTCGCGCCGTACCAGATGGTGAAGGACCTCCGCACGGAGCACGAGGTCAACAACCCGTCCGCCGTGTTCGACGGCGACCTGGACGGCTTCCTCTCCGCCGGCATCCGCTGGCGCAAGCGCGACCCCGACGCCTGATCGGGCCCGCCGTGCCCTCCCGTCCCTCCCGCGCGGGCGTCGCGCTGCTGCTCGGCGGCGTGCTCGTGCTCTTCGTCGGCGTGATCGCGCAGCTGGCCGTGACGGACGGGCTGGCCGAGACGCTGTGGGTCGTCGTCAGCATCGTCGGCGCGGTGCTGGTCGTCGTCGGAATCACCGTGCTGATCCGGCGCTTCCAGTCGTCGCACCCGCCGGAGGACTGATCGGCGGGGTCCGGCGGCGGCTTCGGAGCCCGTGCTGGATCGCGTGAACACCACCGATGGGATTCGCCTGTCGGCACCGCCCGCGCCGGATCGGGCACCTATGGTGGCAGCCGTCATGATCCGTTTCGACTCCGTCTCCAAGCGCTACCGCGGCGCCCAGCGCCCCGCGCTCGACGACGTCTCGCTCGAGATCGGGGCGGGCGAGTTCGTCTTCCTGGTGGGCGCGTCGGGCAGCGGCAAGTCCAGCCTGATGCGCCTGATGCTGCGCGAGGAGCGCCCGTCCAGCGGCGAGATCCACGTGCTCGGCCAGCGCCTCACCACGATCTCCACCCGCAAGGTTCCGTACTTCCGGCGCAGCCTCGGCGTGGTCTTCCAGGACTTCCGGCTGCTGCCGAACAAGACCGTCTACCAGAACGTGGCCTTCACGCTGCAGGTGATCGGGAAGTCCCGCGGCTTCATCCAGACCACGGTGCCCGACGTGCTGGAGACCGTGGGGCTGGCGGAGAAGTCGTCGAACTTCCCGGGCGAGCTGTCGGGCGGTGAGCAGCAGCGCGTGGCCATCGCGCGCGCGGTGGTGAACAAGCCGTCGATCCTGCTGGCGGACGAGCCCACGGGCAACCTGGACCCCCGCACCAGCGAGGGCATCATGCAGGTGCTCGAGCGGATCAACACGCAGGGCACGACGGTCGTCATGGCGACCCACGACGTGACCATCGTCGACCTGATGCAGAAGCGCGTCGTGGAGCTGGTGCAGGGCCGCATCATCCGCGACGAGCTGGAGGCGACCTACGTCACCAGCTCGATCAAGCTGCCGAAGCGGGAGAAGCCCGCGGGCGCCCCGCGCACCGGTGCGACGCCGACCTGGGCGCGGCCGGCGCTGCGGCAGGAGACCGCGGAGCGCCTCGACACCGGCTCGGTGCCCCGGCAGGCGCCCCGTCCGGACACCTCGCCCGTGCAGCGGCCCGCCGCCTCGTCGCGGCCCCGCACCGAGCCGGTCGCGGTGCAGCCGCCGGCGCCGGAGATCTGGGTGCGCACCGACACCGGGCCCGTGCTGATGCCGGGGGAGCACGCGCCGTGGCGCGCCGCCCCCGTCGCCCCGCCGGCCCCCGCCGAGGACGACGCCGACGGCCGCTCGCTGTTCTTCGCAGCGCCCGTGTCGGCGCAGCGCCGCACGCGCGGGCTGCCGACCGGGGAGAACCCGATCCTGCCCGCCGCCGACGCCTCCCGCCCCGCCGCGGACGACCAGGACGACGCGGCGCCGCTGCTGCGCGCTCCGCGCACGGTGACGCAGCGCGACCTGGACGACACGGGCGACCAGGACGCCGCCGCGCGCTTCGCCGCGCGCCACCGCGGCAACCTGCCCGACCACCTGGACTTCGTGAAGGGCCTGGGCCTCCGCGCGCCCCAGGTGAAGGGCGACGACGAGGTGGGGCCGTCCTCATGAGACTCGGACTCGTGCTGTCGGAGGCCGCGAGCGGCCTGCGCCGCAACCTCTCCATGGTCGTCTCGATCGTGCTGGTCACCTTCGTCTCGCTCACCTTCGTGGGCACGGCGGCGCTGATGCAGCTGCAGATCGGCCAGATGAAGAACTACTGGTACGACAAGGCGCAGGTCGCCGTGTACCTCTGCAACGACGCGGTGCGCAGCGCGAACTGCTCGGACGGCAGCGCGACGGACGCCCAGATCGCGGCGGTGAAGACCGCGCTGACGAGCGCTCCGGTGAACGCGTTCGTGAAGGACGTGTACTTCGAGGACCGGCAGCAGGCCTACAAGAACTTCCAGACGCAGTTCAAGGGCAACCCGGTCGCCGACTACGTGACGCCGGAGCTGCTGAACGAGGCGTACTGGGTGAGCCTGAAGGACCCGAACCAGGCGGACGCGGTGGCGCAGGCGCTCGGCGGCCTGCCGGGCGTCGACGCGGTCACGGACCAGCGCCGCCTGCTCGACCAGATCTTCGCGGTGCTGAACACGGCGTCGATCACCGCGGCGGGCATCGCCGCACTGATGCTGATCGCGGCAGCCCTGCTGATCTCCACCACGATCCGCCTGTCCGCCTTCTCGCGGCGGCGCGAGCTGGGCATCATGCGGCTGGTCGGCGCCTCCAACCGCTTCATCCAGACGCCCTTCATCGTCGAGGGCGTCATCGCGGCGCTGATCGGCTCCGTGCTCGCCGCCGTCACGACGGTGGGCATCGTGCAGTTCTTCGTGCAGGGCTACCTGGCGCAGGCGCAGCGCGACATCGCCTTCGTGACGGTGCCGGAGGCGCTGGTGGTGGTGCCGATCCTGATCGGCGCGGGCGTCGTGCTGGCCGCGGTGTCCTCCAACATCGCGATCAGCCGCTACCTGCGGGTCTAGCGACGGCGGGGCCCCTCCGAGCCGCGCAGCGGTAGGCTGTCGGGCTGCACGCGCGACCGATCAGGAGGTGTCATCGTGCCGAAGGAGCAGGGACGCCGGGTCGTCGCGACGAACCGCAAGGCGCGCCACGACTACACGATCGAGGACGTGGTCGAGGCCGGCATCGTGCTGACGGGCACGGAGGTCAAGTCGCTGCGGCAGGGCCGCGCCTCGCTGGTGGACGGCTACGCGTTCATCGACAACGGGCAGGCCTTCCTCGACGCGGTGCACATCCCCGAGTACAACCAGGGCACGTGGACCAACCACCCGCCGCGGCGCACCCGCAAGCTGCTGCTGCACAAGCAGCAGATCCTGAAGCTGCACTCGCAGGTGCGCGAGGGCGGCTACACGCTGGTGCCGCTGTCGCTGTACTTCAACGACGGCAAGGCGAAGGTCGAGCTGGCGCTGGCCAAGGGCAAGAAGGACTACGACAAGCGGCACGCGCTGCGCGAGCGGCAGGACCTGCGCGAGGCGCAGCGGGCCATGTCGACCCGCCGCCACCTGGGCGAGTAGACCGACCGGTGGCGGGTCGCTGCCTGATCGCGCCGGGCAGCCCGTTCGAGCCGGACGTGCTCGTCCTGCTGCAGGAGCACCTGACGGACATGCGCCGCACCTCGCCGCCGGAGAGCGTGCACGCGCTCGACGCCGCGGGCCTCGCGATCCCGGAGGTGCGGTTCCTCACCGCCCGCGACGCGGACGGCACCCTGCTCGGGTGCGGCGCCGTGAAGGACCTGGGCGACGGCACCGGCGAGGTGAAGTCGATGCGCACCGCCGAGGCGGCCCGCGGCCGGGGCGTGGCCGCAGCGGTGGTCGCCGAGCTGGTCGCGCACGCGCGCAGCCGCGGCTGGACGGCGCTGCGCCTCGAGACCGGCACGCAGCCGTTCTTCGAGCCCGCGGTGCGGCTGTACCTGCGGCACGGCTTCACGCCGTGCGGCCCGTTCGCCGGCTACCGCGACGACCCGAGCAGCCGGTACCTCGAGCTGCGGCTCTGACGTGAGCCGGGAGCCGGGCCTTCGAGCGGCCTCGGCGCCGTCGAGCAGGTGGATGCGGGGGATCCGCCTGCTCGAAGCCCCGGAGACCGTCGGAAGGCACGAGCGCAGTGCTGCACGCCGCGATGCCGTACGGGGCGGAGGAAGCGGTCGCGACCCCGCTGGCGCGGTACAGGACGGCGGCCCCGCCCGACCCCCGGCCGCACGAACGCCTCACCCTGTCCGCAGGCCGCTCCGAAGCCCGCCCGCGATCCCCGGGAACACCTCGTCGGTGCGGCCCGTTACACTCGACGCACCCCGAGAGGGGAACAACTCCACAGCGGAACAGCGGCTCGCTCGCCCAGTACGGGGATGATCGGTTTCGACATTGCCTGTTCAGGGACGAGAAGCGGGCCGAGGATGTGCGCTCATCTCGTCAACGATGCGTACAAACAACAGGTGCCAGTAAGTCTCGCACCGCGTTCGCCCTCGCTGCGTAAGCAGCCAGTGTGACGCCGTTGGCCCGGGGGTGCCTCCGCTCCGGTCGCCGACGTCATCTAGGAGGCTCGCTGTGAACGCTCTGTCTTGGGGCTTCACGGGACTCGAACCAGGGCTGGGCCTGTCGATCGCAATCCGTCTGCGGTAAGGATCGGGGCCGAGCAGAACGAAACACGCAGACTGCGCCCGGAGAAGACGTCGCTCTCCAGCAGTGGACGGGGGTTCGATTCCCCCCATCTCCACCCGATGCGCTCGAGCCGCTGTTCCGCTGAGGAGTCCCTCGCCCGTCCGGTCAGCCGGCGTTCCGGGGGAGCGTCTCAGTCCGCCTCGGGCGGCGTCTCCGCGCCCGCGCGCTCGTCGCGGTCGGCCCACTCGAGCAGGGGCGCGAGGTCGAACACGGCGTCGTCGATGCCCGCGTGCAGGTCGCCCAGGCGGGCGAACCGCTCCGGGACCGTTCGCACGGTGAACGCTCCCGGGTCGACGTCGTCGATCTCCTCCCACGCGACCGGGGTCGAGACCCGCGCGTCGGGCGTGCCGCGCTCGGAGTAGGCGGCGGCGATCGTGTGGTCGCGGGCGTTCTGGTTGAAGTCCAGGAAGACCGCGGCCGGATCGCGGTCCCGCCGCCACCAGGTCGTGGTCACGTCGTCCGGCACCCGGCGCTCCACCTCGCGGGCGAAGGCCAGCGCCGCGCGCCGCACCGCCTCGAAGCCGTGGTCCGGACGGACGCGCACGTAGACGTGCAGGCCGGCGCCGCCGGAGGTCTTGGGCCAGCCGACCGCGCCCAGCTCGCCGAGCACCTGCTGCACGACCCGGGCGGTGCTGCGCACCCGCTCGAACGGCGCGTCCGGCATCGGGTCCAGGTCGATGCGCCACTCGTCGGGACGCTCCACGTCGGCGCGGCGGCTGTTCCACGGGTGGAACTCGACGCTCGACATCTGCACCGCCCAGACCACGTCGGCGACGTCGGTCACGCACAGCTCGTCCACGTCGCGGTCGAAGCGGGGGAAGTGCACCCGCACCGTCTGCACCCATGCCGGGGCGCCCGGCGGCAGCTTCTTCTGGTGCACCTTCGCGCCCTCCAGGCCCTTCGGGTACCGGTGCAGCATGCACGGGCGCTCCCGGAGGGCGCGGACGATCCCGTCGCCGACGGCCAGGTAGTACTCGGCCAGCTCCTGCTTGGTCACCCCGACGGCGGGGAACATCACGCGGTCGGGGCTGGAGAGCCGCACCGAGCGCTGCCCGGCCTGCAGTTCGACGGCGGGGGACGAAGCGGCCATGCCGCAGTCAACCGCATCGGCCCTGAGCCCGGCCGGTCAGGCGCCGCCCATCGGGCCGGCGTACCGTCGCGCACCGTGACCGCCGCAACAGCGCAGCGGGCGGCGGACCTGGACGAGGGCGCCAAGAAGCGCGCGTTCGCAGTGAGCATCGCGGTGGCCGTGCTGACGATCCTCGACCTCTCGAAGGTCAACGTCGCCCTGCCCTCCATCGACCGAGCCCTCGACGCCGGTCCCACCGAGCTGCAGATCATCGTCGCCGGCTACGCGCTCGCCTTCGGGCTGTCGCTGGTGCCGGGCGGCCGGCTCGGCGACGTGACCTCCCGCCGCCGCATGTTCCTGATCGGGCTCGCGGTCTTCACCGTCTGCAGCCTGCTGTGCGCGATCGCGCCGACGTCCGGGCTGCTGCTGGTCGCCCGCTTCGCCCAGGGCATCGGTGCCGGCCTGCAGATGCCGCAGGTGCTGGGCCTGGCGCAGGAGCTGTTCCAGGGGGAGGCGCGGGCGCGCGCCCTGGGCGTCTACGGGGCCAGCGTCGGCATCGGCACCGCGCTCGGGCCCACGATCGGCGGCGCCCTGATCGCCGTCGGCGGCGAGCAGGACGGCTGGCGGTACATCTTCTGGATGAACGTGCCCCTCGGGGTGGTGCTGTTCGTGCTGGCCGCGAGGACGCTGCCCGGAGGAGCGCCGAAGCAGGGCCGGCAGTCGCTGGACCCCGTGGGCATCGGGCTGCTCGGCGCGACGGTGGTGGCCTTCATGCTGCCGTTCGTCCTGACGACGGGGCAGCCCGGCGACAGCCCGCTGCGCTGGCTCGCACTGGTCGCGGCCGCGGGGCTGCTGCCCGCCTTCATCCTCTGGGAGCGCCGCTACCGCGCCGGCGGCCGCACGCCCGCCGTCGACGTGCGGCTCTTCGAGCGGGCCTCCTACCGCAACGGAATCCTGGTGGCCACCGCCTGGTTCGCCGCCGGCCCCGCGACCTTCCTGCTGAACACGCTGTTCCTGCAGGAGGGGCTGGGGCTCGCCCCCGTGTTCGCGGGCATGGTCACCATCCCCTTCGCGCTCGCGAGCGCCGCCACCGCCTACGCGGCAGGCCGGCTGGTCTCGCGCTACGGCCGCGCGCTGGTGGTCGTCGGGCTGGTGATCGCCCTGGTCGGCTTCGCCCTGTCGCTGACGGCCGCGGTGCTGGCGCCGCCGCAGCTGGCGCCCTGGCTGATGGCCGCGGCGCTGCTGGTGGCCGGAGCCGGCGGCGGGGCGGTCGTGTCCCCGAACCAGACGCTGACGCTGTCGGAGGTGCCGGTGCAGCAGGGCGGCGTCGCCGCCTCGGTGGGGCAGGTCGGGCAGCGGGTCGGCACCGCCATGGGCGTCGCGGGCGCCTCCGCGGTCTTCTTCACCGTGCTGAACGCCGATCCGGCGGGCTCGCGGCTGCCGGACTACCACCTGGCGGTGCTGGGCGGCGGCGGGCTGGCCTTCGTGGTGCTGCTGGGCGCCCTGGTGTTCGCGCTGACCGACCTGCGGCACCGCAGGTCCGTGTGAGCCGCCGCGGTCAGTCCGGCAGCCGGCCCGTCCGCTCCAGCTCGAGCAGCCGCACCTTCACCTCCGCCCCGCCCAGGTAGGCGCCCGTGGAGCCGTCCGACCGGGTGACCCGGTGGCAGGGGATCACGATCGGCAGCGGGTTGGTGGCGCAGGCCGTGCCGACCGCGCGCACCGCCCTGGGGGCGTCGGCGCTGGCCGCCAGCTGCGCGTAGGTGACGCGTTCGCCGTACGGCACCTCGCGCAGGCGGTCCAGCACCGACAGGCGGAAGCCGCGGGCGAGCCGGGTGTCGAGGGCCAGCGGGAAGGGCTGCCGGCGGCCGGCCAGGTACGCCTCCAGCCAGGCCGCGGCCGCGTCCAACCGGCCCGGCGTCCGCAGCACCCGCGGTCCGACCCGGTCGGCCAGCGCCTGCAGCACCGCGTCCTCGCCCTCCCGCGCGAACGCCACCCGCACGACGCCCTGCTCGGTCGCGGCCACCAGCAGGCCGCCCACGGCGGAGTCGAGGTGCCGGTAGTGCACGTCGGGGGCGTCGTCGCCGGTCGCGGCCGCCTCGAGGCGCCGGTGCAGCGCCTCCAGCCGCTGCGGCGGCGTCGCGGGCACGGTCGGCATCGCGGCCTCGGTCGGGGTCGACTCGGTCATCGGGGCTCCTCGGTCATCAGGGCTCGCAGGCGGCGCACGCCGTCCGAGGCCGCCTTGCGCACGGCGGCCGGCGTGCTGCCGGTCAGCGCCGCGACGTCGGCGTGCGGCAGGCCGGCCAGGTGGTGGTGGACCACGGCCGCGCGCTGCGCCGCGGGCAGGCGCGCGAGCGCCGCCCACAGGTCCAGGTCGCGGCCGGGGGGCTCGACCGCGCGGTCCGGCGGCCCGTCCTCGCGGGTCTCGACCCGCGCGCCGGCCCGCAGCACGTCGAGGGCCTTGCGGTGGGCGATGGTCACCAGCCAGCCGCGCACGCGGTCGCCGTCGAAGCGGTCCCAGGCGCGCATCGCGGCCAGGAACGTCTCGCTCCAGGCGTCCTCCGCGTCGTGCTGGGGCAGCAGGCCCCGGCACACCTTCCACACGACGTCGCCGTGCGCCTGGACGACGCGCTCGAACGGCTCCTTCGTCGCGGGGTCCGTGCTGGCGGTCACATCAGGTCAACGGGGCGGGTCGACCGGATGTGAGTGCAGCAGGTCGAGCACCGGGTCGTGCAGCAGCCCGTTGGTCGCGAGCGCCGTGGAGGCCCACGGCACGTCCCCGCCCTCCAGCGACGTGAAGCGCCCGCCGGCCTCCTGCACGATCGGCACCAGGGCCGCGACGTCGTACACCTGCAGGTCGTGCTCGCCGGCCACGTCCAGCTGGCCCTCCGCGACCAGCATGTACGACCAGAAGTCCCCGAGGGCCCGCGCGCGCCACGCCGTGCGGGTGAGCGCCAGCAGCCGCCCGAGCCAGCCCGCCGAGTCCCAGTACTGCAGCGCGTTGTAGGAGACGTACGCGTCCGCGAGGTCGCGCACCCGCGACGCCTGCAGCAGCTGCGGCTCCTCGTCGGGCGACGCCGCCCAGGCGCCCGAGCCCTGCGCCGCCCACCAGCGCCGGTGCAGCGCGGGCGCGGAGACGACGCCGACGACGGGCACCCCGTCGACCGCCAGCGCGATCAGCGTGGCCCACACCGGCTGGCCGCGGAGGAAGTTGGTGGTGCCGTCGATCGGGTCGACGATCCACTGCCGGCCGGGCTGCCGGCCGCCGCCGAACTCCTCGCCGAGGACCGCGTCGTCCGGCCGCTCCTCCGCCAGCACGTCGCGGATGCCCTGCTCCACCGCGCGGTCGGCGTCCGTGACCGGGGTGCGGTCGGGCTTCGTCTCGACCGTCAGGTCCTGCGCGCGGAAGCGCTGGCGGGAGACGGCGTCGGCGGCGTCGGCGAGCCGCAGGGCGAGGGCGAGGTCGTCGTCGTGGCTCGGCACGGCTCCCGAGCCTAGGCCGCTCGCGGTCAGGGCCCGCCGAGCCAGTGGTCGATGCGCCGGTGGTCGGGGGCGAACCCGTTGCGCACGCCCCACAGCACGGCCTGGGTGCGGCTCTCCGCACCGATCTTGCGGTACACGGAGCGGATGTAGGACTTCACGGTGTTCGGGCTCAGGTAGGTCAGCCGCGCGACGTCGGCGTTGCTGAGCCCCTGCGTGATCAGCGCCAGCACCTCCGACTCGCGGTCGGTGATGCCCTGCTCGCGGCCCGGCCAGTCGAGCCCCGGGGCGCTGCGCACGCGGCCGGGGGAGGGGGTGACGACGACCTCGCCGGCGTGGATGCGCTCGATGGCCTCCACCAGCTCGGGAGCCGGCAGCGACTTCGACAGGTAGCCCCTGGCGCCGATGCGCAGCGCCGTCTCGACCAGCTCCGGCTGCAGGTTCCACGTGTAGACGACGACGCAGCCGCTGCGCGGGTTCGCGACCAGCTCCGCCACCTGCTCCTGGTCCGACTCGGGCTGGGCGAAGGAGTCGTAGAGCACCACGTCGATCACGTCGTCCAGCTCGGCGTTCGCGTCGATCTCCGCCACCACGACGCGATCGCGGTGATCGTCGAACATGTGCGCCAGGCCCTTGAGCACGACGTCGTAGTCGTCGACGAGCGTGATGGTGATCGGCCTCGTCAGCACCGCGTCCATGCGGCGGAAACTACACCCCTGGGGGTGTGGGGCGGAGGGCCCCGTCCTGCTCGACTGGGCTCCGGCCGCCACCTCGGCGGCAGTGCGCGCCGCACCGGTGCGCGGAAGGAGCAGCAGCCATGGGCATCCTCGGCACCGTCATCACCGTCATCGTCGTGGGGCTGATCGCGGGCTTCATCGCCCGCGCGATCGTCCCCGGCCGCCAGTCGATGAGCATCCTGAAGACCATCGTGCTCGGCATCGTCGGGTCGTTCGTCGGCGGGTTCCTCGGCTACCTGATCTTCGGCCGCGACGCCGCGGACGGCTTCATCCAGCCGTCCGGCATCATCGGCTCGATCATCGGGGCGATCATCGCCCTGCTGGTCTACGGCGCGGTCACGCGCCGCAGCGCCGTCTGACCGCTCAGGCCCGGTCGGGCTCGTCGGGGGGCTGCTCGTCGGCCCCGACGACCCGGCCGCCCTGCGCGTCGAGCAGGCGCTGCAGGGACTCCAGGCGGCGCCGGCCCGCCTCGCCCAGCTCGCCGCCCGCGACGCGGTCGACGATCTCCCAGTCGTGGGCGTCCTTCAGCAGGATGCCGTCGGGCGGGTCCTCCACCGGCCGCGCGCGGGCGGCGAACGACCGCAGGATGTTCGCCGGGTCCACGTGGCCGAGCCCGAACGAGCGGATGCCGGGGGTGTCGATCACCCAGCCGGCCGCGGGCAGGCCGCGCTGCCGCTCCGCCTCGGTCGCGTGCAGCCGCAGGGCGATCGACGAGGACGAGGTGTGGCGGCCGCGGCCGGTCACGGCGTTGACCACGCCGGTCGCCCGGTGCGCGTCGGGCACCAGCACGTTCACCAGGGTCGACTTGCCCACGCCGGAGTGGCCGACCGCCACCGTGGTGCGGCCCAGCAGCAGCGCGCGCAGGCCGTCGAGGTCGGCGCCGCGCTCGGTCGTGACGAAGTGGACGTCCAGCGGCGCGAACTCGGCGACCAGGGGAGCGGGGTCCGCCAGGTCGGTCTTCGTCACCAGCACCAGCGGGTCGATGCCCGCGTCGAACGCCGCCACCAGGTAGCGGTCGATCAGCGCCGGCCGCGGCTCGGGGTCGGCGGCGGCGACCACGATCAGCAGCTGGTCGGCGTTCGCCACCACCACGCGCTCGACCTCGTCCGTGTCGTCCGCACTGCGCCGCAGCACCGTCGTGCGCGGGGCGATCCGCACGATGCGCGCCAGCGACCCGGGCTCGCCGGAGAGGTCGCCCACCACGTCGACCTCGTCGCCGGTGACGACGCCCTGCCGGCCCAGCTCGCGGGCACGGGTGGCCTGCACGCTGTGCTCGCCCTCGGCGCCCTCCTGCAGCAGCACCTGCATGCGGCCGCGGTCGACCGTCGTGATCCGGCCGGTGGAGGCGGACTCGTGGGCCGGTCGCTGCTTCGTGCGCGGCCGGGTGCCCTTGCGGTTGGGCCGCACCCTCGCGGCCGACTCGTCGTACCCGCCGTACGGCCGGTCGTCCTCGTCGTCGTCCTGCCCGTCGAGCCAGCTCACTGCAGCATCCCGGACCACAGGTCGGTGAAGCCGGGCAGCGTCTTCGCGGTGGTCGCGACGTCCTCGACCGTGAGACCGGGTGTCGCCAGCCCGACCAGGGCGCCGGTCGTCGCCATGCGGTGGTCCGCCCAGCTGCCCCACGGGCGGTCGCCGGCGCGGGTGGCGCCGCCGGTCACGACCAGCCCGTCGTCCGTCTCCTCCGCCCGCACGCCCACCGCGGTCAGCTCGGCGACCAGCGCGGCCAGGCGGTCGGTCTCGTGCCCGCGCAGGTGGCCGATGCCGCTGAACACGGAGGTGCCGTCGGCGAAGGCGGCCAGGCCGACCAGGGTGGGTGCCAGCTCGCCGCCCTCGCCCAGGTCCAGGTGCACGGGGGCGAGGCGCCGGCCGGACGCGACGCCGTCGCCGCCGTCGACCACCAGCGCGCCGCCGTCGCGGTGCACCGCGGCGCCGAAGGCCGCCAGCCACTCCCGCAGCCGGTCGCCCACCTGGGTCGTCGACTCCGGCCAGTCGGCCACCGCGACCCGCCCGCCCGCCACGAGGGCCGCGGCCAGGAACGGAGCGGCGTTCGACAGGTCGGGCTCGACGGTCAGGTCGCGGCCGGCGATCGCCCCCGGGGCGACCCGCCACCGTCCCGTGCCGCCCGCGACCGCGGAGGACGCCTCGACGCCCCGCCGCCGCAGCGCGTCCACGGTCATGTCGATGTGGGGCACCGACGGCAGCCGCTCGCCCCGGTGCTCCACCTCGAGCCCCTCCGCGAAGCGCGCCCCCGCCAGGAGCAGGCCCGACACGAACTGGCTGGACGCGGACGCGTCGATCCGCACCGCGCCGCCCTGCACGGCGCCCCGCCCCTCGACCGCGAAGGGCAGTGCGTCGCGGCCGTCGTCGTCGACCCGCACGCCCAGGGCGCGCAGCCCCGCGACGGTGCCGCCCATCGGCCGCAGGCGTGCCCGCTCGTCGCCGTCGAACCGCACCGGGCCGTCGGCCAGGGCGGCGACCGGCGGCAGGAAGCGCATCAGGGTGCCGGCCAGCCCGACGTCGACCGCGGTGCCGCCGCGCAGCGGGCCCGGGGCGACGACCAGGTCGGCGCCCTGCTGCTCGATGCCCGCGCCCAGCGCGCGCAGCGCCTCGACCATCAGCAGGGTGTCCCGGGCCAGCAGCGCGTGCCGCAGCCGCGACGGCTCCCCGGCCAGCGCGGAGAGCACCAGCTCCCGGTTCGTCAGGCTCTTCGAACCGGGCAGCCGCACCAGGGCGTTCAGCGGCCGGGTCGCCGTCGGGGCGGGCCAGGCGGCGGGGGAGGAGGACGCGGAATAGGGGGCGGCGGGCATCGGTTCCACCCTAGGTGCGGCCGTGCGGCCGGGCGTCGGACCGAGGGGAGCGCGCGATGACGGCAGTCCTCGTCGGCGACCCTCGCGTCGCCCGCTTCCCACTGGCGTCCGGCGCCCCGCAACTACACTCCGCTGACATGCCGCGACCCGCATCCGAGCCCGGTTCCCAGCCCGCCGGCCGGGAGCCGTCCCCCCTCGACGCCGAGGCGCACGACGCCCTGGTCGACGACGAGCAGGCGGACCGCGAGGCGCTCGCGAGGCTCGACGACCAGGCGGTCGACGAGGCCGAGGACGAGGCGCGCGATGCGGTCGAGGAGACCCTCGCGGACGCCGCGCCCGGCGAGCGGGAGCTGCGGTCGCTGTTCGAGGAGCAGGCGCTGCCCTTCCTCGACCAGCTGTACGGCGCCGCGATGCGCATGACCCGCAACCCGGCCGACGCGCAGGACCTGGTGCAGGAGACCTACGTGAAGGCCTTCAGCGCCTTCCGGTCGTTCACGCAGGGCACGAACCTGAAGGCCTGGCTCTACCGGATCCTGACGAACACGTACATCAACACGTACCGGAAGAAGCAGCGGGACCCCTACAAGTCGAGCACGGACGACATGGAGGAGTGGCAGCTGGGCGAGGCGACGTCGACGACGTCCGCCAGCCGCATCTCCCGCTCCGCCGAGGCCGAGGCGATCGACCACCTGCCCGACTCCTCCGTCAAGGACGCGCTGCAGTCGATCCCCGAGGACTTCCGGATGGCCGTCTACCTGGCCGACGTCGAGGGCTTCGCGTACCAGGAGATCGCCGACATCATGCACACCCCGGTGGGCACCGTGATGAGCCGCCTGCACCGCGGGCGCCGGCTGCTGCGAGAACGACTGACCGACTACGCGCAGGAGCGGGGGATCGCCATCGGGGCGGTCTCGCGCCGCGCGACGCCGAAGGGAGCGTGACCGTCCGATGTCCGACTGCGGATGCGAGAAGGCGAAGTCCGAGCTCGAGGAGTACCTGCACCAGGAGCTGAGCCGTGATGAGTACGCCGACATCGCGGAGCACCTGGCGAACTGCACCGACTGCTCCGACGAGGCCCACGTGGGCCGCGTGCTGACCGACGCGGTGAAGCGCGCCTGCCGGGACGGCGCGGCGCCGGAGGCGCTGCGCCTGCAGGTGGTCACGAGCCTGCGCGTCACCATCGCCCACTAGGGCCGCGCCGCGCAGTGCCGCGCGGCCCGTCCCGACCGGTGACACCGGTGCACGTCGACGCCCCCGCCGGTCCGAGGACCGGCGGGGGCGTCCGTCGTCTGCAGCGGGTCAGCGGGCGAAGACCCGCTGCACCAGGTCGGCCTGCTCGGCCGCGTGCCGCTTCGCGGAGCCCGCGGCGGGCGACGCGGAGGCGGGCCGCGAGACGACGCGCACGCCGCGACCGTCCTCGAAGCGGCGGTTCACGGCTTCCAGCTGCACGAACGGCGCCGCGCCCTGGTTCGCCGGCTCGTCCTGCGCCCAGACGATCTCGGCGTCCGGGTACTTCGCCAGCACCGGGCGCAGCTCCTCGCGGGGCACCGGGTAGTACTGCTCCAGCCGAACCAGCGCGGTGGTGAGGTCCTGCCGCTTGTTCGCCTCTGCCACGAGGTCGTAGTGGATCTTGCCGCTGTGCAGCACGACCCGGGTCACGGCCGAGGCGTCGGTGATGCGGGCGTCGTCGATCACCGGCTCGAAGCGGCCGGCGGTCAGCTCCTCCGCGCTCGAGGCGGCGGTGCGCAGGCGCAGCATCGACTTGGGCGTGAAGACGATCAGCGGCTTGCGCGGCCGCGCGACCGCCTGCCGGCGCAGCAGGTGGAAGTACGACGCGGGCGTCGACGGCTGCGCGATCGTCATGTTGTCCTGCGCCGCCAGCTGGAGGAACCGCTCGATGCGCGCCGACGAGTGGTCCGGGCCCTGGCCCTCGTAGCCGTGGGGCAGCAGCAGCACCACGGAGGAGCGCTGCCCCCACTTCTGCTCCGACGCCGACACGTACTCGTCGATCACGATCTGCGCGCCGTTGACGAAGTCGCCGAACTGGGCCTCCCAGCAGACCAGCGCGTCCGGCTGCTCGACCGAGTAGCCGTACTCGAAGGCCAGCGCCGCGTACTCGCTGAGCAGCGAGTCGTAGATCCAGAACGGACCCTGGTCGTCCGACAGGTGCGACAGCGCCGTCCACTCCGCGCCGTTCTCGCGGTCGTGCAGCACCGCGTGGCGCTGCGTGAACGTGCCGCGGCCGGAGTCCTGGCCGCTGAACCGCACGGGCACGCCCTCGAGCAGCAGGGAGCCGATCGCGAAGAGCTCGGCCGAGGCCCAGTCGATGCCGCCGGTCTTCGGCATGTCCCGACGCTTGGTGATGACGGCCTGCAGCTTGGGGTGCACGGTGAAGCCCTCGGGCACGTCGGCGAAGACGTCGCCGATGTGCTGCAGCACCTCCGGCGAGACCTGCTGCGGCGTGTCGACCCGCTGCCCGCCGTCGCCCTGCTGCGACGACGGCATCGACAGGTCGGCGACCGAGTCGGCGTCGGCGTCGGGCTCGGGCGCCACGGCCGGACCGCTCTGCTCCTGCGCGTCGTGCGTCTCCGCGAAGGCCTGCTCGAGCCGCGTCTGGAAGTCGCGGTGGGCGTCGTCGTACAGCTCCTGCGTGATGTCGCCGCGGCCGACGAGGGCCTCGGTGTACAGCTTGCGGACGCTGCGCTTCGCCTCGATCAGCTGGTACATCACCGGCTGCGTCATCGAGGGCTCGTCGCCCTCGTTGTGCCCGCGGCGGCGGTAGGTGACCAGGTCGACCACGACGTCGCGGTGGAACCGCTGCCGGTAGGCGAACGCCAGCTCGGCGACGCGGGCCACGGCCTCGGGGTCGTCGCCGTTCACGTGCAGCACCGGCGCCTGGATCGTCTTCGCGACGTCGGTCGCGTAGATCGACGAGCGGGAGTCGTCCGGCGGGGTCGTGAACCCGATCTGGTTGTTCACGACCACGTGGATGGTGCCGCCAGTCCGGTAGCCCCGCAGCTGCGACATCTGCATGGTCTCGACCACGACGCCCTGGCCGGCCACCGCGGCGTCTCCGTGGATCAGGATCGGCAGCACCCGGAAGGTCGCGACGGGGTCGCGGTCCTGCTTCGCCCGCACGATGCCTTCGAGCACGCCGTCGACGGTCTCGAGGTGCGAGGGGTTGGCGGCCAGGGTGACCGGCAGCGTGGTGCCGGTGGCGGAGACGTACTCGCCCTCGGTGCCCAGGTGGTACTTCACGTCGCCCGAGCCCTGCTGCGACCGGGGGTCGGGCGTGCCCTCGAACTCGCGGAAGATCTGGCCGTACGTCTTGCCGCAGATGTTCGTCAGCACGTTCAGCCGGCCGCGGTGGGCCATGCCGATCGCCGCCTCGTCCAGCGCGTCCTCGTCCGTGGCGCGCTGCAGCACGGTGTCGAGCAGCGAGATCAGGCTCTCCGAGCCCTCCAGGCTGAACCGCTTCTGGCCGACGTACTTGGTCTGCAGGAAGGTCTCGAACGCCTCCGCCTGGTTCAGCTTGCCCAGGATGCGCATCTGCTCGGAGTGCGTGGGCTTCGCGTAGGCGCGCTCCACCGCCGACTGGAACCAGCGGCGCTGCTCCGGGTCCTGGATGTGCATGTACTCGAGGCCCACCGTGCGGCAGTAGGAGTCGCGCAGCTGGCCCAGCACCTCGCGCAGCTTCATGGCGCGCTTGCCGCCGAAGCCGCCGACGACGAACTCGCGGTCCAGGTCCCAGAACGTGAGGCCGTGGTTGCGGATGTCGAGGTCGGGGTGCGAGCGCTGCGCGTAGACCAGCGGGTCCACGTCGGCCAGCAGGTGGCCGCGCACGCGGTAGGCGTTGATGAGCTCCTGCACCCGGGCCGTCTTCGAGACGTGGTCCGCGAGGTCCAGGTTCAGGTCCTGCGCCCAGTGGATGGGGTCGGACGGCACCCGCAGCGCGGCGAACAGCTCCTCGTAGAACTGCTCCTCGCCGATCAGCAGGCCGTGCACGATCTTCAGGAACTCGCCCGAGCCCGCGCCCTGGATGACGCGGTGGTCGTAGGTCGAGGTCAGGGTGATGGTCTTGCCGATGCCCAGGTCGATCAGGGTCTTCTCGGCGGCGCCCTGGAACTGCGCGGGGTACTCCAGCGCACCGGCGCCGATGATGCAGCCCTGGCCGTTCATCAGGCGCGGCACGGAGTGCACGGTGCCGATGCCGCCCGGGTTCGTCAGCGACAGGGTCGTGCCGCCGAAGTCCTCCGGCGTCAGCTTGTTGCCGCGGGCCTTCTTGACCAGGTCGTCGTACGCCGCGACGAACTCGGCGAAGTGCATCGTCTCGGCGCGCTTGATCGAGGGCACCAGCAGGGCGCGCGAGCCGTCCGGCTTCGGCATGTCGATCGCGAGGCCCAGGTTGATGTGGCCGGGCTGCACGACCGACGGCTTGCCGTCGACCTCGGCGTAGTGCACGTTCTGGCCGGGGAAGCGCGTCAGCGCCTTGACCAGCGCCCAGCCGATGATGTGCGTGAAGCTGACCTTGCCGCCGCGGGCGCGGCGCAGGTGGTTGTTGATGACGATGCGGTTGTCGATCATCAGCTTCGCCGGGATCGTGCGCACGCTGGTCGCGGTCGGGATCGCCAGCGACGCGTCCATGTTGACGGCCAGCGACTTGGCCATGCCGCGCAGCGGGACCACGACGTCGTCGTTCGCGACCCCCTGCCGTGTGCCGTGGGTGGGCGCGTCCGCCGGGATCGGGCGGCTGGCGCCCGGCTGCTTCTGCGTGGCCTGCGAGGGCCTGCGCTGCACCGGCGGGGTGCTGGTCTCCGCGTCGCCGATCGCGTCCGGCGCCGGGGTCGAGCTCGTGTTCGCCGTCGGGGCGGGCTCCGGCGTGCGGGCGGCGGCCGCGGCCTGCGGCGTCGCGCGGCCGACCGGCTCGTCGCGGGGCAGCGAGCCGGCGGGCGCCAGGGGCACCGCGTCGCTGTTCGAGGCCCCGGGGCCGACGTCGGCGGTCGACGGCGTCGTGGCGGCGGCCGGCTGCTCGGCCGGGGCCTCCGACATCGGGCCGTCGGCGCCCTCGGCGGGCGCGTCGTGCGGGTGCAGCACCGCGTCGGGGTCCACCGGCCGGTAGGCCTCGAGCACCGGCCACCACGACCGGTCGACCGAGTCCCGGTCCGCCGTGAAGCGCTCGTAGAGCTCGTCCACGAGCCACTCGTTCGCGCCGAACTCCTGCCCCGCGCCCTCCTCGGTCCCCGTCAGCTGGTTCGACACCTGTTGATCCGCCACCCTTGTTCCGCCCGACTCCGCGATCGGTTCCCCAGGCTACGCCCGGCCGCCCCGGGCGGGAGCGGTGTGGATACCGTTTCGGACATGCGATTCCTCGGGGCACCGGCCGCGCACGACCTGACCTACTCCGACGTCTTCCTGGTGCCGGGGCGGTCGGACGTGCCGTCCCGGCTGGCCGTGTCGCTGGAGCCCGACGACGGCACGGGCGCGACCCTGCCCGTCGTGTCGGCGAACATGAACTCCGTCACCGGCCCCCGGCTGGCCGCGACGCTGGCGCGCCGGGGCGGCCTGGGCGTGCTGCCGCAGGACCTGGACCCGGCGGCGCTCGCCGAGGCGGTCGCCTGGGTGAAGGCGCAGTCCCCGCGGTGGGACAGCGCCTTCCGCTTCAGCCCGGACGACGCGGTGCTCGACGCCCGGCTGACGATCACCGGCGGGCCCGATCGCGGCGTCGTGCTGGTCGACGCGGACGGCGCGGTCGTCGGCGCGGTGGACGCCGCGGCGATCGACGCGGCCGCTCCCGGGCAGCGGCTCGGCGACCTCGCGTCGGGCGGCGACGTGCTGCTCGACGCGGCGACGGGCGGGCCGCACGAGGTGTTCACGGCGCTCGCGACGAGCGGTCGGCAGTTCGCGGTCGTGCTGGAGGACGGCGTGCTCGCCGGCACGACCAGCCCCCGCAGCGCGGTGCGCCAGGCGGTCTACGCGCCGGCGCTGGACGCCCGGGGACGCCTGCGGGTCGCCGCGGCACTCGGCGTCAACGGCGACGCGGCGGGCCGGGCGCGCCGGCTGGCGGACCTCGGCGTCGACGTGCTGGTGCTCGACACCGCGCACGGCCACCAGGAGCAGATGCTGCAGGCGCTCGAAACGGTGGCCGCCCTGGACCTCGGCCTGCCGATCGTCGCCGGCAACGTGGTGACCGCGCAGGCGACCCGCGACCTGGTCGGCGCGGGCGCCACGATCGTCAAGGTCGGCGTCGGCCCCGGCGCGATGTGCACGACCCGGATGATGACCGCGGTCGGGCGACCCCAGTTCTCCGCGGTGCTCGAGACCGCCGAGGCCGCGCACGCCCTGGGCGCCCACGTGTGGGCGGACGGTGGCGTGCGGTACCCGCGCGACGTGGCGCTGGCCCTGGCCGCGGGCGCCTCCTCCGTGATGATCGGATCCTGGTTCGCGGGCACGATCGAGGCGCCCGGCGTGCTCGAGCGCGCCGACGACGGATCGCTGTTCAAGCAGAGCTGGGGCATGGCCTCGACCAAGGCGGTCAGCGCCCGCTTCGGCGACCAGGACCCGTGGGACCTGGCGCGCAAGCGCCTGTTCGCGGAGGGGATCTCCTCCTCCCGCATCCTGATCGACCCGCTGCGCCCGGGCGTCGAGGACCTGCTCGACACCATCACGACGGGCGTGCGCTCGTCCTTCACCTACGCGGGCGCCGCCGACCTGCCGTCGTTCCGCGAGCGCGCGGTCGTCGGCGTGCAGTCCGCCGCGGGCTACGAGGAGGGCAAACCGCTGCCGGTCGGGTGGTGACCCCGCGCCCGGCCTCGGGGCGGGCGGCGCGACGGCGCGTGCAGCGCGGTTCGCCGAGCGCGGACGCACGCCCCGCCGCGCGGGCGCGACCGGTAGCCTCTGCGGTCTGATGGACGACAGTTCGCCCTCACCCGCGCCCTCACCCCGCTGCTCCGGAGCCCGCTGATGCTCTGGACCGACCTGCTGCTGTTCGGCGTCGGCCTGCTGCTGACCTTCGGCACCGGCTTGTTCGTGGCCGCCGAGTTCGCCCTGGTCAACATCGACCGGTCCGACCTCGAGTCGCGCGAGCGCGGCGGTGAGAAGGGGCTCGCCGGCACCATCGCCGCGCTCAAGATCACCTCGACGCACCTGTCGAGCGCCCAGCTGGGCATCACGCTGACCACGCTGCTGGCCGGCTACACCTTCGAGCCGGCGCTCAGCGCCTTCCTCGGCGTGCCGCTGGGGGCGCTCGGCGTGCCGGAGGCCGTCGTCAGCCCGGTCGCCGCGGTGCTCGGCCTCTTCATCGCGACCGTGATCTCGATGATCCTGGGCGAGCTGCTGCCGAAGAACCTCGCCCTCGCCCTGCCCGTGAAGATCGCGAAGCTGGTGATGCCGTTCCAGAGCGGGTTCACCGCGGTCTTCAAGCCCGCGGTCCGCCTGCTGAACGGCAGCGCGAACCGGGTGCTGCGCGCGCTCGGCATCGAGCCCAAGGAGGAGCTGTCCGGCGCCCGCACGGCGCAGGAGCTGTCCTCCCTGGTGCGCCGCAGCGCGCTGGAGGGCGCGCTCGACAGCGACACCGCCACGCTGCTGACCCGCACGCTGAACTTCTCCGGGCACACGGCGGCGGACGTTATGACGCCGCGGCCCCGGCTGAGCACCGTGGCGCGCAGCGCGTCGGCGGCCGACGTGCTGGACCTGGCACGGCGCACCGGCTTCTCGCGCTTCCCCGTGACCGGCGACGAGGGCGTCGACGACGTCGTCGGGCTGGTGCACGTGAAGCAGGCGATGGGCGTGCCGCGCGACCGCCGCGCCGACGTGCCCGTCGGGGCGATCGAGCAGGAGGCGCTGCGCGTGCCGGAGACGATGACGCTGGACGCGCTGCTCGGCGAGCTGCGCGGCCGCGGCTACCAGATGGCCGTGGTCATCGACGAGTACGGCGGCACCGCCGGCGTCGCGACCCTGGAGGACCTGGTGGAGGAGCTGGTCGGCGACCTGGTCGACGAGCACGACCGCACCCGCGCCGGCGTGGTGCGGGCCCGCGACTCCCTGACCTTCCCCGGCATCCTGCGGCCCGACGAGATCCGCGAGGAGGCCGGGGTCCGCGTGCCCGAGTCGGGCCTGTGGGAGACCGTGGCCGGCTACGTCGTGGGCGAGCTCGGCCGCCTGCCCCGCGTCGGCGACACCGTGGCCGTCGAGCAGGGCACCTTGGAGGTCCTGCGGATGGAGGGCCGCCGCATCGACCGCCTGCGCTTCCGCGCCGACCCCGACGCGCCCGCGAACAACCGCGAGAGCCTGGCGGCCGAGGTATGAGCGACTGGGCCGGGCTGGCGTGGCTGGTCGTGCTGCTGGCGGTCAACGCCTTCTTCGTGGCGAGCGAGTTCGCCGTCATCTCCGCGAAGCGCTCGCAGATCGAGCCGCTGGCGGAGCAGGGCAAGCGCTCCGCGCGCGTGGCGCTCGGCGCCATGGAGCACGCGACGCTGATGCTGTCGACGACCCAGCTGGGCATCACGGTCGCCTCGCTGCTGATCCTGCAGGTGTCCGAACCCGCCATCCACCACCTGCTCGAGGTCCCGCTGGAGGCGGTCGGCCTGGGCGAGGAGGTGGTCGGCGTCATCGGCTTCGTGCTGGCGCTGCTGATCGTCACCTTCCTGCACGTGGTGTTCGGCGAGATGGTGCCGAAGAACCTGGCGTTCTCCGTGCCGGACCGGGCGGTGCTGCTGCTGGCGCAGCCCCTGGTATTCGTGGAGCGGGTCTTCCGGCCGCTCATCTTCGCCCTGAACGGCGTGACCAACGCCCTCGTCCGGCTGGTCGGGGTGGAGCCGAAGGACGAGGCGACCAGCGCCTTCACCATCGACGAGGTCGAGACGATCGTCGCCACCTCCCGGCGGGAGGGCACGCTCGACGACGCCTCCCCGACGCTGACGGCGGCCTTCGAGTTCACGGAGAAGCGGGTCGCGGACGTCAGCGTGCCGCTGGCCGAGCTGGTGGGTCTGCCGGTCGGCGCCACGCCCGCCGACCTCGAGCGCGCCGTCGCCCAGAACGGCTTCTCCCGCTACGTGATCGTGGACGACGAGGGCGAGCCGACCGGCTACCTGCACCTGAAGGACGTGCTCGACCTGGACGACGACGAGGTCGACGTGCCGGTGCCCGGCAAGTTCGTGCGCCGCCTGACCAGCGTGCTGGCCCACGCCGAGCTGGAGGACGCGCTGGCGTCCATGCGGCGCGGCGGGCAGCACCTGGCGCGCGTCGTGGAGGAGGACGGCGCGACCCGCGGCGTCCTGTTCCTCGAGGACGTCATCGAGGAGCTGGTCGGCGAGGTGCAGGACGCGACCCGCCGCGAGGCGGTGCCCGCCGGGCGACGCCGCTGATCCGGCGGCGCCCCGCACCCGTCGGTGCGGGGCGCCGGTCGCCTCACACCGCGGCGCGCTCGTACTGCGCGGGCCAGGGCGCCGCGCCGTCGAGGCGCTGCTGCCAGTGCAGCGGCGTGTTCGGGTCGCGCAGGGCGGCGCGGGCGATCATCACCGCGTCGGCGCGGCCCTCGGCGAGCACCTGCTCGGCCTGCTCGGCCTCCGTGATCAGGCCGACGGCGCTGGCGACCAGCCCCGCGTCGCGCACCCGCCCGGCCAGCGGCACCTGGTAGCCGGGGCCGGTCGCGATGCGGGCCGGCACGTTGCCGCCGGACGAGACGTCGATCAGGTCGGCGCCCGCCTCCCGCGCCCACCGCGAGACGACGGCGGTGTCCTCGATCGTCCAGCCGCCCTCCGTCCAGTCGGTGCCCGACAGGCGCACCAGCACCGGCCGGTCGCCCGCCTCGGCGCGCACCGCCCGCACGACGTCGAGCAGCAGCCGCGCGCGGTGCTCGAGCGGACCGCCCCAGGCGTCGTCGCGGGTGTTGCTGAGCGGCGACAGGAACTGGTGCAGCAGGTAGCCGTGGGCCGCGTGCACCTCCAGCACGTCGAAGCCGGCGCGCACGGAGCGGGCCGTCGCGGCGGCGAAGTCCTCGACCACGGTCGCGACGGCCTGCTCGGTCAGCGCCTCCGGCTCGGCGTAGCCCGGGTAGGCCACGGCGGAGGGGGCGACCGCGGTCCAACCGCCCTCCGACGCCGGCACCGAGCCCTGCGGCCGGTCCCACGGGCGCCGGGTCGACGCCTTGCGGCCGGCGTGGGCCAGCTGCACGCCGATCGTCCCGCCCAGGTCGTGGACGACCTGCACGATGCGCGTCCAGGCGGCCTCCTGCGCGTCGTCCCAGACGCCGGCGTCCTGCGGGCTGATGCGGCCCTCCGGCGACACGGCCGCCGCCTCGGTCAGCACCAGGCCGGCGCCGCCGCGGGCGAGCGCGGACAGGTGCACCAGGTGCCAGTCGCCGGGCACGCCGTCCCCGGCCTCGCACGAGTACTGGCACATCGGCGCGATCCACAGGCGGTTCCGCAGCTCGGTGCCGCGCAGGCGGATGGGGGAGAAGAGCAGGCTCACGGTGTCTGCAAGTCCCGAGACCCTCCCGGTAGTCCCGCCGTGCCGGGGCAGGGAGAGGGATCAGGCGGCCAGGGCCTCCAGGAAGCGGCGCAGGCGCTGGGGGTCGGTGTAGACGTGGCCCGTGACGCCGATCGACTCCGCACCGCGCACGTTCGGCTCGCGGTTGTCGATGAAGACCAGGTCCTCCGGCGGCGTCGCCAGGGCCTCCGCGGCGTAGCGGTAGATCGCCGGGTCCGGCTTCAGCAGCAGCAGCTCGCCGGAGACGAAGACCCGCTCGAACAGCGCGCCGAGCG
>JAKONM010000132.1 GCA_022701925.1 Microbacteriaceae bacterium | reverse complement strand
GCCAGATTCGGCCGTCCAGGGCGGGCGCCGGGCCGCTCACGTGGGCGACCAGCACCTGCCAGCCGCGGCCGCCGCGCCGCCACACCTGCGTCTGCTGCCCGCGGCCGCCGGCGGCGGGCCGCACGCTCGCCACGACGACCGCGTGGTCGGGCCCGAGCACCCGCACCTCCACCGCGTCGATGCGGCGCTGCGGTGCTCCCCCGCGACCGCGCCGGAACGCCGCGATCGCGTCGTGGCCGACGAGCAGCCCCTCCGCATCGCCCCGCACCGTGTGCGGGCCGTCGGCGAACAGCCCGTCCATGGCCTCGATATCGTCCGCCATGAGCGCCGCCTCGTAGCGCCGGAACGCGTCGAGCAGCCCCTCCGGCGGGTCGCCGTCGCTGCGGACGGGCGCGTCGTCGTCGATCACGCGAAGTCCGCGATCCGGATGCGCGCGTGCACGCCCTTCACCCGGTCGACCACCTGCGACACGTCGAAGTCGGTCGCCGCGGAGAGGTAGGCCAGCGCGTGCGCCCGGTCCATGCCGAAGCGGGCGTGCAGCAGCTCGATCGCCGCCCGCACGCAGTGCTTCAGCGCCTCGTCCAGGTCCTCGTCCATGCCGGTGGGCACCAGGTGGTCCGGCGTGACGATCAGCGGGCCGGTCAGCCGTCCGTACTCCCGTTCCGCCTCCTGAGCGGGCAGCACCGTGAAGCGCAGGGTCGCGCGCAGCGACGCCTCGAGCGCGGTGAGCGCCACCTCGCCGTCGCCCTGCGCGAAGTGGGGGTCGCCCACGTAGGCCAGAGCCCCGTCCACCTGCACGGGCAGCAGCAGGGCCGTGCCCTCCACCAGCAGCCGCACGTCGATGTTGCCGCCGTGCGGCCCCGGGGGCACGGAGTGGGGTCGCTCGTGCCCCGCGACGGCGACGCCCATGATCCCGAGGAACGGAGCGAGCCGGAACCGGGCGGCGGCGGTCGACCCGTCCGACAGCGGCAGCACGCCGACCGCTCCCCCGGCCCGCTCCTCCACCGGGGTGAAGACGCTGACCTCGTCCGGCCCCTGCGGGTACTCCCCCGGCAGGGCGCCGCGGCCGTGGCGGTTCGAGATGACGCCGTAGGGCACGCGGCGCTGCAGCCGCACCACGTCGATGCGCAGCACGTCGCCCGGGCGCGCGCCCTCGACGCGGATCGGCCCGGTGACGACGTGCGGGCCGTCCACGGGCGCACGTCGGCACTCCGCCGCGAAGCGCACCGCGTCGTCCAGCACCAGGTCCCGGGGCACGCCGTGGTGGCCGAAGAAGGCGACCGGGTCCTGCCCCTGCTCGGGCAGCAGGCCCTCGTGCGACAGCGTGTCGACGACCAGGACGCCGCCGGAGGGCACCGCGGCCACCGGCGCGTCGTCCTCGCAGGGCAGACGACCCCAGAACGTCGTCGCGGGCTCGCAGCCCAGCCGGCCCGCAGCGGCGGCGGCGGGCTGCAGCGCTGAGCCCTGCAGGTTCGCATCCGCCATCCGTGCCCCCGATCGTGACGTCGGGGGCACGGTAGCGGGACCGTGTTACAGGCGGCGACCGCTCGCCGGGTCAGCCCAGGACGCGGTCGATCAGGCCCGTGATGAACGGCACGAAGTCCTGCGCCTGCGTGATGCTCGAGAAGGTCGTCGCGACCAGCGGCCACACGGAGCCGAGCAGCACGGAGATCACGGCGCCGACGGCCGCGATCCAGGCCAGGGGCCCGTTCCGGGTCAGGCCGCTCACGACCAGCAGGACCACGGCGACGAGGTACGTGATCGCGATGGAGGCGACGATCTGCCCGACCGGCACGTCGAGCACGCCGACCGTGGTCGCGTCAGCGGCGCCGATCAGGCCGAGCACCGGCAGCAGCAGGCCCACCACCAGCACCGTGCACACCACCGTGCCGGTGATCAGCGCGGCCCAGACCGCACGGGGCCGTCGGTGCCGCAGCCCGGTCGAGGCGGACCTCACGCCCGACTCGCACGGCGGGACGGCGCCCGGGTACCGCTCGACGCGTCGGCGTCCGCCGGCGTGGCCGACGCCGCGGGTGCGGCCGCCTCGGCGGGTGCGGCCGTGGGAGTCGTCGCGACCGGCTCGGGTGCGGACGGGGTCGAGGTCGGCTCGGCCGGGTCGGTCGGCTCCGGAGTGCCGCCCAGGACCAGGTCGGCGATCCGCACGTCGATGCGGACGCTGCCGACGTCGGCCTTCTCCAGCGCCTCGGCCACGGCGGTGCGCACGGACTCGGCGACCTCCTTCGGCTTGGCGGGGTACTCGACGACGACGTCGACGGACACCACGGCGGGCTGCTGGTTCAGGTTCACGTCGACGCCGCGCACGCCGGCCGCCTTGCGGGCGCGGTCGGCCGCGCCCCTCGCGGCGCCGGCCGCGGCGGTGCCGGCGGCCCCCGCCGTCTGCGCGGCGCGGTCCCGCACCTCGACGGCGGTGTCACGCGCCGCGCGGGCCGTGTCGGGAGCCTGCTCGGCGACCCGGGTCGCCGTGTCCTGCACCGCGCGGGCCGCGGCGCGCGCGCCTTCGGACGCGGCGTCGGCCGCGTCCGACGCGGCTGCCCGGGCGTCGCGGGCGGCGCTGCGCGCCCCCTCGGGCACCGAGTCGGCCGCGTCGGCCGCCGTGTCCTGCACGGCGCGAGCGGCGGACCGCGCGCCGTCGGCGGCCGACTCGGCGGCGTCGGCCGC
>JAKONM010000121.1 GCA_022701925.1 Microbacteriaceae bacterium | reverse complement strand
CGCGATGACGATCCAGAACATGGCCCGCTGGTGGCGGGTGCCGACGCTCCAGAAGTCGATCAGGATGATCCGCAGGCCGTTGAAGGCGTGGAAGACGATGCCGGCGACGAGCACCAGCTCGCCGAGGCCCATGATCGGGTTCTTGTAGGTGGCGATGACGCCGTTGTAGGCCTCGGGCGACACGCGGATCAGGGCGGTGTCGAGCACGTGCACCAGCAGGAAGAAGAAGATCGCGACGCCGGTGACGCGGTGCAGCACCCAGGACCACATGCCCTCGTGGCCGCGGTAGACGGTGCCCGCGGGCGGCTTGGGCAGCGGCGGACCGCTGCGCTTCGTCACCGGAGGCGGTGACGGCCTCAGAGACACCATGGGATGCACCCTCCTTCGTCGGACCCGTGCAGTGCTCGATCCTACGGCGACCCGCCGACGCGACCGGCGCCCCCGCCGCGCCGGAGCGGCGCCCCCCGCCGCCGGGACCTCCTTCGCCGCCGCTGCGCAGTCGACGGGGGCGCGACGACCCCCGTCAGTACAGTTGCGGGCATGACGGACGGAACCATGCGCTGGGCGGGTCGCGGCACCGAGCCGGAGGCCGTCGAACGGTTCTACGCCGTGATCCCGGCGGGCGGCATCGGCTCGCGCCTCTGGCCGCTGTCCCGCGCCGACGCCCCGAAGTTCCTGCACGACCTCACCGGCTCCGGCCAGACCCTGCTGAAGGGCACGTGGGAGCGCCTGGCGCCCATCGCCGGGGCCGACCGCGTGATGGTCGTCACCGGCCGGGCGCACCGGGCGGCCGTCGAGCACCAGCTGCCGCAGCTGGCCGACCGCAACGTCGTGCTCGAGAGCGAGCCGAAGGACTCCTCCGCGGCCATCGGCCTGGCGGCCGCGATCCTCGAGCGCCGCGAGCCCGGCGTCATCATCGGCTCCTTCGCCGCCGACCACGTCATCTCTGACGTCCGCCGCTTCCGCCGCTCGGTGGTGGAGGCCATCACCGTCGCCGACGCCGGGTACATCGCGACCATCGGCATCGTGCCCAGCGAGCCCGCCATCGGCTTCGGCTACATCGAGGGCGGCGAGCGCCTCGACGTGGCCGGCACGACCTCCGCCCTCGCCGTGACGCGCTTCGTCGAGAAGCCCGACCTGGAGACGGCCAAGGAGTACGTGGAGTCCGGGCGCTACGTCTGGAACGCGGGCATGTTCATCAGCCGCGCGGACGTGCTGCTCGAGGAGATGGCCAAGACGAAGCCCGAGCTGGTCGCGGGGCTCCGGCGTCTGGCGGAGGCCTGGGACACCCCGGAGCGGGGCGCCGTGGTGGACCAGGTGTGGCCGGGGCTCGAGAAGATCGCCATCGACTACTCCGTCGCCGAGCCGGCCGCGGCCGAGGGCCGCCTGGCCGTCATCGAGGGCGACTTCTCCTGGGACGACGTGGGCGACTTCGCCTCGATCGCCAAGATGCAGTCGAACGGGCGCGGCGGCGACCTGGCGATCCTCGGCGAGCACGCCCGCGTGCTGGCCGACTCCTCCAGCGGCGTCGTGGTGACCGACCGCGACCGGCTGATCACCCTGATCGGCGTGGAGAACATCATCGTCGTCGACACCGAGGACGCGCTGCTCGTCACCACCAGCGAGCACGCCCAGCGGGTGAAGAGCGTCGTCGACGCGCTGAAGCTGTCCGGCCGCACCGACGTGCTGTGAGGGGGGCGGGCATGAGCGACATCGACTGGGACGGTCTGCGGCAGGCGGCGCGGGAGGCGATGCAGCACGCCTACGTGCCCTACTCGAAGTTCCCGGTGGGCGCCGCCGCGATCGTCGACGACGGCCGCATCGTGTCCGGCTGCAACGTCGAGAACGCCTCCTACGGCGTGACGCTCTGCGCCGAGTGCTCGCTGGTGTCGCAGCTCGCGATGACCGGGGGAGGCCTGCTGACCGCCTTCGCCTGCGTCGACGGCACCGGGGCGGTGCTGATGCCCTGCGGGCGCTGCCGCCAGCTGCTGGTCGAGCACGCCGCCCCGGGCATGGTGCTCGACACCGTCAGCGGCCTCCGCACCATCGACCAGGTGCTGCCGGACAGCTTCGGACCGCGGCAGCTGGACGACTACGCGGCCGGCGCCCCCGCCTCCTGAACAGAGCCCGGTATCGGATCGGTAACCATCCGGCCCGCGACGGCTCTCGGGCGATCGCCTGGAACACGGCGCGATTAGCGTGGCCCCGGTCCGGCGCGCGCACCACGCGGCCGGGCGCTCACGTTCCTGACGAAGGGTTCCCCTTGACCTCGTTCTCCAAGCGCATCGGCCTGGGCGCCGCGGCGACGCTCGGCGTCGTGGCCCTGCTCACGGGCTGCGGCACCGCCCCCGCCCCCGCCGGCTCCGGCAGCGCGGCGGCCAGCGGCTCGGCAGCGGCCTCGAACTACCTGCCCTGCATCGTGTCCGACCAGGGCGGCTTCGACGACCGCTCGTTCAACGAGCTGGGCCTGCAGGGCGTCACCGCGGCCGCGAAGACGCTGGGCGTCACGCCGAAGTCGGTGCAGTCCTCGACCGCGAACGACTACGCGTCGAACATCGACAACCTGGTCGCGCAGAAGTGCAACATCGTCGTCGCGTCCGGCTTCCTGCTGGTCAACGCGGTGAAGGCCGCGGCGACCAAGAGCACCTCGACCGACTTCGCCATGATCGACGACAACTCGATCGACCTGCCCAACGTGAAGAACGTCGTCTTCAACACGAACGAGGCCGCGTTCCTGGGCGGCTACGCCGCCGCCGCGTACTCGAAGACCGGCGTCGTCGCGACCTGGGGCGGCATCGCCATCCCGCCGGTCACCATCTACATGGACGGCATCGCCGAGGGCGTCGCGTACTACAACAAGCAGAAGAGCAAGGACGTGAAGCTGCTGGGCTGGAACGCCGACACCCAGAAGGGCACCTTCGTCGGCAACTTCCAGGACCAGAACAAGGCGAAGACGTTCACGACGAACTTCCTGAACCAGGACGCCGACGTGATCATCCCGGTCGCGGGGAGCCTGTACCAGGGCGCCGGCGCGGCGATCAAGTCGTCGAAGAAGGACGCCGTGATCGAGGGCGTGGACGCGGACATCTACAACACCGACACGAGCGGTGCGAAGGACCTGGTGCTCGTCTCCATCCAGAAGAACATCGCCGCCGCGGCGCAGGACGTCGTCGAGCAGTCCGCCAAGGAGGACACGTTCGACAACACGCAGTACGTCGGCGACCTGAAGAACGACGGCGTCGGGCTCTCCTCCTTCCACGACTACGAGAGCAAGCTGCCCTCCGGCCTGAAGGACGAGCTGGACACGATCAAGGCCGGCATCATCGACGGCTCGATCGACGTCAGCTCGAAGTCGGCGTTCAACTGATCGCCTGAACCGACCGTCACGGACGGGTCGCGGCCTCGTGCTGCGGCCCGTCCGTGCGTTCTGGGAGGATCGTCGTCACGATGAAGCTCGAACTCCGCGGCATCACCAAGCGCTTCGGCGCCCTGACCGCCAACGACCACATCGACCTCGTGGTCACCCCGGGTGAGATCCACTGCCTGCTCGGCGAGAACGGCGCGGGCAAGTCCACGCTGATGAACGTGCTCTACGGCCTGTACCGCGCCGACGAGGGCGAGATCCTGCTGGACGACGAGGTCCAGCGCTTCTCCGGCCCCGGCGACGCGATGCGCGCCGGCATCGGCATGGTGCACCAGCACTTGATGCTCGTGCCCGTCTTCACCGTCGCCGAGAACGTGATGCTCGGGCACGAGTCGACGAAGGCCGGCGGACGACTGGACCTGGAGGCCGCCCGCGCGAGGGTGCGCGAGATCTCCGGCCGCTTCGGCTTCGACGTCGACCCGGACGCCCGCGTGGAGGACCTGCCCGTCGGCGTGCAGCAGCGGGTGGAGATCATCAAGGCCCTGTCGCGCAACGCCGGGGTGCTGGTGTTCGACGAGCCGACCGCGGTGCTGACGCCGCAGGAGACCGACGAGCTGATGGGCATCATGCGGCAGCTGCGCGACGGCGGCACCGCCATCGTCTTCATCACCCACAAGCTGCGGGAGGTGCGCGAGGTCGCCGACCGCATCACCGTGATCCGGCTGGGCAAGGTCGTCGGCGAGGCCGAGCCGACCGCCACGAACGCCGAGCTGGCGTCCCTGATGGTCGGCCGCGCGGTCGAGCTGACCGTGGACAAGGCGCCCGCCGAACCCGGCGCCGACGCGCTCGTCCTCGACGACGTGCGGGTGTTCGACGCGAACGGCACCGCCGTCGTCGACGGGGTGTCGCTCACGGTGCGGGCGGGCGAGATCCTGGCCATCGCCGGCGTGCAGGGCAACGGGCAGACCGAGCTGACGGAGGCCCTCTTCGGCCTGCAGGCGCGGGTCTCGGGCAGCATCGTGCTCGACGGCCGCGAGCTGACGGGGCGCACCCCGCGGCAGGTGCTCGACGCCGGCGCCGGCTTCGTGCCCGAGGACCGGCAGCACGACGGCCTGGTGCCGGAGTTCACCATCGCGGAGAACCTGATGCTCGACCGGGCCGACGGCGAGCCGTTCGTGAAGTTCGGGTCGCTGCGGCTGAAGCAGCTGGCGGCCTTCGCGGAGGAGCGGCTGAAGCGCTTCGACATCCGGGCCCAGGGGATCGGCACCCGCGTCGGGCGGCTCTCCGGCGGCAACCAGCAGAAGGTCGTGCTGGCCCGCGAGCTGTCCCGGGACCTGCGGCTGTTCGTCGCCGCGCAGCCGACCCGCGGCCTGGACGTGGGGGCCATCGAGTTCGTCTACCAGCAGATCGTCGCCACGCGCGACGCGGGGGTGCCGGTGATCGTCGTGTCGACCGAGCTGGACGAGGTCGCCGCGCTGGCCGACCGCATCGCGGTGATGTACCGGGGCCGGGTGGTGGGCGTCGTGCCCGCCGACACCCCGCGCGACGTGCTGGGCCTGATGATGGCCGGCGAGGCGCCGCAGGCGGTGGCCGCGTGACGCTCGGCGGGGCGGCGCCGGGGGCCGGCGACGTGCTGCCCGTCGCCGAGACGGGCCGCGAGCCGGCCGGCCTCGAGCCCGGGCAGGGGCCGGGACCGCAGCGGTCGTCGCGGTCGGAGGAGGGCGCGCGCCGCGTGGTGCGCGAGATCCTCTCCGGCAGCGCGGTGCTCAGCGTGCTGGCGGTGCTCGTCTCCCTGGTGATCGGCGGCGTGCTGATCGCCGCGACGAACCCCGCGGTGATCCAGGCCTCCGGCTACTTCTTCGCCCGCCCGGGCGACACGATCACCGCGGCGCTGTCCGCGGTCGGGAACGCCTACGGCTCCCTGGTCAGCGGCGGCCTGATCGACTTCTCGGCCGTCGGCTTCTGGGCCGGCATCCAGCCCTTCCTGCGCAGCCTCGGCTTCGCCACCCCGCTGATCGCGGCGGGCCTCGGCATCGCGATCGGCTTCCGGGCGGGCCTGTTCAACATCGGCGGCCAGGGCCAGATCCTGATCGGCGGGGCGCTCGCGGGCTGGATCGGCTTCACCCTGCCGCTGCCCGGCGGCCTGCACCTGCTGGCGGCGGTCGTCGGCGGCCTGCTCGGCGGAGCGCTCTGGGCGGCGATCCCCGGTCTGCTCAAGGCGCGCACCGGGGCGCACGAGGTGATCGTCACGATCATGCTGAACTACATCGCCTTCTACCTGATCGAGTTCCTGCTGGGCACCCCGGTGCTGCAGGCGCCCGGGTCGAACACCCCGGTGTCGGCGCCCACCGACCCGAGCGCGGTGCTGCCGCAGCTGTTCGGCAGCCCGGTGAACCTGGGCTTCCCGCTGGTGGTGCTGCTGGTGGTCGCGGCCGCCTACCTGCTCGACCGCTCGGGCCTCGGCTTCAAGCTGCGCGCGGTCGGGGAGAACCCCTCAGCCGCCCGCACCGCCGGCATCGACGTGCGCCGGATGACGGTGGTCGCGATGGTCGTCTCGGGGGTGTTCGTCGGCTTCGCCGGGGCCTACCAGGTGCTCGGCCAGACGACCAGCGGGTTCAGCACCGCGTTCGACGCCGGCATCGGCTTCAACGCCATCACCGTCGCGCTGCTCGGCCGGTCGCGACCCTGGGGCGTGTTCGGGGCGGGGCTGCTGTTCGGCGTCTTCCAGAACGGCGGCTACACGATGCAGGCCGCCAACGGCGTGGACCTGAACGTGGTCTCGGTGGTGCAGTCGTTG
>JAKONM010000105.1 GCA_022701925.1 Microbacteriaceae bacterium | reverse complement strand
GATGTCGCCCGACTGCTCGCCGATCGACACCGTCACACCGCACGAGTCGCCGTCGAAGCCGGTCTCGGAGGAGGTGTACCCGATGCGGTTCACGACGCGGCGGACGATCCCCGGGATGTCGACGTACCCGTCGGTGCGGACCTCGCCGGCGACGTGGACGAGTCCGGTGGTCACGAGCGTCTCGACGGCGACGTGGGCGCCGGGGTCCTGCGCGAGCAGCGCGTCGAGGATGCTGTCGGAGATCTGGTCGCAGATCTTGTCCGGGTGCCCGGGGGTCACGGACTCGGACGTGAACAGGCGCAGGGGCACGGTGCTCCTCGTGGGTGGAGGTGGGACGGGCGGCTCGGGGCCGTCCGGGTCAGCGCGGGGCGATCGCGTCGAGGATGGCAGCGGCCACCGACGGCTTGTCGCCGCCCGCCTCCGCCACGATGCGGCCGGCCGCGTCGAGGACGATCACGGCGGTGTCCCCGGCGCCGAACCCGCGGTCGAAGCCGACCTCGTTGACGACGAGGAAGTCGGCCCCCTTCGCGGCGACCTTCTGCCGGCCGAGGCGCAGCAGCGCCTCCCGGTCCGGCTCGGTCTCGGCCGCGAAGCCCACCACCACCTGACCTGCGCGCGGGCGCTCGGCGGCGAGCGTCGCCAGCACGTCGGGGTTGCGGACCAGCTCGACGGTCATGCGCTCGCCGAGGTCGGCCTTCTTCAGCTTCAGCGGCGCCGTGACCGCCGGGCGGTAGTCGGCAACGGCCGCGGCCATCACGATCAGGTCCGCGGTCCCGGCCTCGCGGCGGGCGGCGTCGAGCAGGCCCTCCGCGGAGGTGACCGCCACCACCTGGACGCCCGTCGGCACGGCGACCTCGAGGTTCGCGGCGATCAGCACGACGTCGGCGCCGCGGTCGCGCGCGGCCTCGGCCAGGGCGACGCCCTGACGGCCGGTCGAGGAGTTGCCGAGGAAGCGCACGGGGTCCAGGGGCTCGCGGGTGCCGCCGGCGCTGACCACGACCCGCTTGCCGGCGAGGGAGTCGTCGGGCGGCGGAGGGGGCACCGCGCGGTCGAGGTCCGGGTTCGCGGCGACCGCGGCGTCGAGCGCGGCGGCCACGATGTCCGCGGGCTCGGCCATGCGTCCGGCGCCGGAGTCCTGTCCGGTCAGCTGGCCGGAGACCGGCCCCACGACGACGGTGCCGCGCTGCTCGAGCACGCGGACGTTCGCCTGCGTCGCCGCGTTCGCCCACATCTCGGTGTGCATCGCCGGGGCGACCACGAGGGGCGCCGAGGACGCCAGCACGGTGGTGCCGAGCAGGTCGTCGGCGAGTCCCGCCGCCAGCTTCGCGAGGCTGTTGGCGGTCGCGGGGGCGATGACGATCAGGTCGGCCCGCTGGCCGAGGGCGACGTGGCGCACCTCGGCGACGCCGTCGTAGAGGTCGGACTCGACCGGGTTCCGGCTGATCGCCTCGAGCGTCGGCCGCCCGACGAACCGCAGCGCGGCCGTCGTCGGCACCACGTGCACCTCGTGCCCGGCCAGCACGAAGGTCCGCACGACGCCGACCGCCTTATAGGCGGCGATCCCGCCCGTGATCCCGACGACGACCCTCATGCCGCTGACCGGGCCCGGCGGGCTAGAGCTGCTGCTCGGACTCGGACTCGGGCTCGGTCCCCGCCTCGGCGACCGGGGCGTCCTCGGTCCTCGTGATGCGCAGCTTGTCGTCGTTGATCTCGCGCAGCGCGACCGACAGGGGCTTGTCATCGATGGACGACTCGACCAGCGGGCCGACGTTGTCGAACAGGCTGCCCTCGTGGAGGTCGGCGTAGTAGTCGTTGATCTGCCGCGCCCGCTTCGACGCGAAGATGACCAGGCCGTACTTCGAGTCCACATGCGTGAGCAGCTCGTCGATGGGCGGGTCGATGATGCCCTTGTTGCCGGCCATGTGGACTCCTTCAGGTCGAGTGCGGATCGCTGCGGCGCCGATGCGGATCAGGAGATCCGGACCGCCGCCGGACCCAGCACGGTCGAGCCGGATCTCCTGATCCGCGAACGCTGGGACCCGACCCCGCTGGGACCTGCTCGTGGCAGGCTGCGGTCGGTCAGGCGGTCATCAAGTCTACGACCTCGCGGGCCGCATCGCCGACCTCGCGGTTCACGACCACCGCGTCGAACTCGTCCTGCGCCGCCAGCTCGACCTTCGCCGTCTCGAGGCGGCGCCGCTGCTCCTCCTCGGACTCGGTGCCGCGGCCGGTCAGCCGCCGCACCAGCTCGTCCCACGACGGCGGCAGCAGGAAGACCAGCCGGGCCTCGGGGAAGGCCTCGCGCACCTGCCGCGCACCCTGGATGTCGATCTCGAGCAGCACGCTGCGCCCGCCGGCGATCGCGGCCTCGATGGGGGCGCGGGGCGTGCCGTAGCGATGGGTGTTGTGCACGACCGCGTGCTCGAGGAACTGGCCGTTCTCGATCATCGCGTCGAACTGCGCGTCCGACAGGAAGAAGTAGGTGACGCCGTCGACCTCGCCCGGCCGCGGGCTGCGCGTCGTCGCGCTGACGGACAGCAGCACGTCCGGGTAGTGCTCGCGGATGTAGCCCGCGACGGTGCCCTTGCCCACGGCGGTGGGTCCGGCCAGCACGACGAGCCTGCTCACCGGACGCTCCTCCCCCGCCCGTCTGGGCGCCTGCCGCCGGACCAGGAACTCGTGGAGCCGCTGGTACTGGTGCACGCCGAGCCCCCCGAGCCGCTTGGACTGCGAGATCTTCAGCTCCTGCATGATCTTCGCCGTGCGGGTGGGGCCGAGCCACGGGATCGCCCCGATCAGCTCGCTCACCCGCAGGGTCGACT
>JAKONM010000099.1 GCA_022701925.1 Microbacteriaceae bacterium | reverse complement strand
CGTCGCCGTCCTGCACCGCACGATCTCGTCGGGAGGTTCGATCGAGCAGATCCGGATCCAGTCGGGTCAGCTCCAGTCCGTGCTGGAGCAGTCGACCAGACTGCTTCGGAAGAACGAGCGCGCGGAGCACTCGCTGCGGGAACTCGTCGTGGCCGCACGCGATCTGCTGCTTCCGCGATTCAGCTTCCACCGGATCCGCCTCGTGAGCCCCATTCTCCAGGACGGCGCCGAGGACGCGTCCGCGATCTTCGCGTTCAACCTGGCGCTCGGCGCCCTCTCCAACCTGCTCGACAACGCGATCCATTGGCTCAAGGTCGCGCACTCCGAAGACGAGGAGGATGGCGGCGACGAGCGCAGGTCGATCTACCTCGATGTCGTGGATCGGAACGGTCGCCCTGCCATCGTCGTGGCGGACAATGGGACTGGCTTCAAGGATTCACCCGACGAGGTGGTCCAGCCGTTCTTCAGCCGTCGGCCCGACGGGATGGGCCTGGGTCTGTACTACGCGAACATGGTCATGCAGCTGAACGACGGGCGGCTGGAACTCGCGCCGGCGGACGACCTCGACATACCCGAGGAGTTCGACGGCGCAGCGGCGATCCTCGTCTTCAGGGGCGTACGCTGATGTTCAGCGCCGGCAGATACGTGGTCGTGGACGACGAGCGCGAGCAGCTCGCCCTCTTGGTCGACGCGCTCCACGCGCAGGGCGTGCCCTGCGTGGGGGTCCACTACACCGGGAAGCCGCTCAATCGCGACGCGTTCGCCGGCGTGCGGGTACTGTTCTCCGACCTGCACCTGATCCAGGGGACTACCGTTCCGAAACTGCAGTTCGCCGCCATGGAGGCGATGCTGCGCAACAACGTCGACCCATCGACCGGCGGGCCCTACCTGCTCGTAGTCTGGACGAGCCACGACGAGGAGGTCGAGGGGCTGCGCGCCTACCTGCGCGAGCGGCTGGAGGCTCACCTGCGTCCCCTCGCCGTGCTCACGCTCGACAAGAAGCCGTTCACCGACGGCAGCGGGAGCGACCTGGCCGCCGCCGTGCACGACAAGGTGAACGCCTCGCCCCAGATACGCGCGCTCGTCAGCTGGGAGGTCGACGTGCTCTCGGCGGCAGGCGCCACGCTCGCCGCCGTCGCCGACTTGGTGCCTGCGGGGGAACGTGACGTGGAAGGCTTCTCGGCCAAGCTCGACGGAGTGCTCTCGCGCCTCGCGACCGCCTTCGCCGGCAGGCCGAACGTGGGCGCCGACCGCCGCGGCGCCATCCACGGTGCGCTCGCGCCGATCCTCGCCGACCGGATTCTCAACGCACCCGAGCGGCCTGGCACCGCTGGCCTCTGGGACGCGGCGCTGACCGCCACGGCCGACCTGCCGGACATCGGGGAGGCCGACGTCGGCCGGATGAATCGCATGCTGCACGTCGCGCTGCCCACGTCGGAGCCGGTCGCGTCGACCGACTGGGGTACCGCCCTCCTACTTCCCGAGGCCGCCAGAGAGGACGCGGCGATGCTCGAGCGCTTCGGCATGCGCTATGGCGAGCTGCTCAGCCAGATCTTCCGTATCGCCAGGGCCGACCGTCCGGGCTGCACGCCGATCCTCGTCAGGATCGGCGCCGTCTGCGACCACGCCCAGCGCAAGCCCAGGCCGCTGCCCTACCTGCTCGGGCTGCTCGTGCCGGTGGGGCTTCAGCACAAGGCGATGGACCAGCTGAAGTCCGAGCTGGAGCTGCCCGTGCTGGTCATCGACGAGGCGATCGGTCCCATCAGGCTGTTGGTGAACGCCCGCTTCCAGATCTCGATGGCGACGCCGCCGGCCAGCTTCACGCCGCTGTTCCGCATTCGGGAGCAGATGCTCACCATGATCGCGGCGCACGCGGCCGGGTACCAGAGCAGGCCGGGCATCGTGAAGCTGCCCGAGTGACGTCCCCGTCCGGGCGGAGGCGGGCGGCCGCACCCGACCCACTGACGCCGGAGCAGCGGCGGCGCAACATGAAGGCGATCCGCGCCGCCGACACCAGGCCGGAGCTACTGGTCCGACGTGCGCTGCATCGGACCGGGATGCGCTACAGGCTCCACGACCGTTCGCTGCCGGGGACGCCCGACATCGTGCTGCGATCGCGCGGAGCGGTCGTGCTCGTCCACGGCTGCTTCTGGCACGGGCACGACTGCCCGAAGGGCGTGCTGCCGGCGACGCGACGCGAGTTCTGGGACGCCAAGCTGCAAGGCAACCGGGAGCGCGACGCGCGCAACGCCACGGCTCTCACGGACGCCGGGTGGCGCGTCGCCACCGTGTGGGAGTGCGCGCTGACCGGGCGCGCGAGGAGGGACCCCGACGAGGTCGCCGCGACGATCGGACGCTGGCTTGCTGGCGACGAGGGCGAACTCACCGTCGCCGGGCTGTGGCGCCCGGAGGCGCCTGCCGCGCAGGTGCGTGGCGCCGATTCAGAGGCGGGGCCTCAGCCTGCGTCGGCTCCAGCCCGCGCGGACTCCAGAACCACCTCCTCGTAGGCGGCCATCGTCAGCCACGGCTCCGAGGAGGTTGATCGATCCGACCCGCCTTCATCGAGGACGTCGCCGTTCTCGGCGAAGATGACGACCGCGTCGCCGTCGTCCCGGCTGCTGGTGTAGAGTACGCCCTCCACCGGCTGGTCGCCGACCCGAACCATGGCGCGGAAGTACTCGGTCACAACCTGGGTCGGAAGATAGTCGACGTGAGGACGGCGCCTCCGGTCGATGGGGGCGCGGAAGTCCGCCAGGAACGCCTGCATGAACATGGCGACGGCGCGCTCCTTTGCGAAGCGGGCGTCGAACAGGCTGGGCACGGCGGGCGCCTTCCTCACGTCGAGCACCAGCGCGTCCCGCATGGTCTCGAACGTCGCGACGGCAAAGCGGCCCGGCTCCTCCGCCACCTCGGCGAGGGCGGTCTCCCGCGTTCGCGCACCGTAGAACATCGGCACTCCGGCCGGACTCATCCTGATCGGGAGGACGGCGGACTCGTACGGCGGCGGCCCCATTCAGAGCGGACCGAACGCGGTCTCGCCGTCGCGCATCGCCTGGCACCGGACCCAGGCCGAACCCGCGGGCATCGTCACCAGCAGCCCCTTCGCCGCGGCGAAGGCTGCGATGCGGTCCAGAAGCTCGGGGATCGAGAAGGCGGCCTCTCCCCAGGCGACGTCCCTAGAGAGTTCGGGATCCGGCTGCTGCAGGAAGAAGAACCGGCGACGGTGGCTGACCACCGTCCTGAACGCGGTCCAGCTGTTCCCGATCGCCTCGTCGTCGCGCACGCCCAACGGATTCAGCCGGCACCAGTCCTGCTCCGGCAGCGTACCGGCGATGTCCCCCATCAGCCTGCCGTCGTCGTTCGGCAGGTCGAGCTCGACGTGGCCCTCCAGCAGTTCGCGCGTGTCGAACTCCTCCTCGCCGAACATCCGGCCCTTGGTCTCCGGATCTCTCGGCAACGCCTCGTCGGCGGAGGCGTACTCGAGATCGATCTGCCCGAGCATGTACTCGACCACGACCTCCAGCGCGGCGGCGCTGACGTCCTCCCCTCCGGCGTCGCAGTAGTCGCAGACGTGCCCGTCAGCCGCCGACACGACGAAGGCGGCCAGGTGCGGATCGGAAAAGCACGAGGAGCACACCCGCCTTCCGCCGGCCGCCTCGGGACGAACGCGGCGCTCCGCCAATTTGATCGCCAGATCGCTGAAATGTCCCATTGCCCGCCCTTGTCCGAATGCCACCCGCCCGGCAGCGCCCGGGTCGTGCCGACCCTCACCGGCGTGATGCCGAGTCCTCCGCCCGAACCCATGTAGGCGCGGCGGCGCGCGACTTCGAGAGCGGTACCGCCGGAC
>JAKONM010000042.1 GCA_022701925.1 Microbacteriaceae bacterium | reverse complement strand
CCGTACTCGTGCCGCTGCGGCCGGAGGTCCGCGCTGAGCTCGACCACGGCGCCGGCCAGCATGTCGACCAGCAGCAGCCTGCCCGCCTGCTCGTCCCAGTAGGGGCCCTCGCCGTGGAAGGTGCAGGGATCGGTCACCTGTGTCGCCCGGGTCACATCCAGCCTCCGTCCACGATCCACTGCTGCGCGGTGCAGGAGCGGGAGTCGTCCGCAGCCAACCACAGCAGCATGCGAGCCACGTCGTCGGGGAACAGCTTCTGCGGCAGGCACTGGTTGCGGGCGATCGCGGCCTCGGCCTCCGGCGTCACCCAGTCCGTCAGCTGCTTCTCCGTCATGATCCAGCCCGGGATGATGCAGTTCACCCGCACCGCCCAGGGCCCGTACTCGCGGGCGAGCGTGCGGGTCAGCCCCTCGACGCCCGCCTTGGCGGTGATGTAGCCCGGCAGGTCCATCAGGTCGATGTGCGCGCTGATCGACCCCAGGTTGACGATGGAGCCGCCCCCGGCGTCGCGCATGCCGGGCGCGACCGCCTGCGCGGCGAAGAAGTGGTGCCGCACGTTCACGGCGATGCGGTCGTCCCACAGCGCCACGTCCATCTCGCCCACCCGGTCCCGGTGGTCGTTCGCGGCGTTGTTGACGAGCAGCCGGATGACGCCCAGCTCGGCGGCGGTCCGCGCGATCGCGGCCTGCAGGGCCGGCACGTCGCGCACGTCGCACGGCAGGAAGCGGACGGCGGCGCCGGCGTCCCGCAGGGACCGCTCGAGCGCGGCGCCCCGCCGCTCGTCCACGTCGACGAAGCCGACGGCCATGCCCTGCGCGGCCAGCTGCTGCACGAACTCGGCGCCGAGGCCGGAGGCGCCGCCGCTGACGAACGCGGTGCGGCCGCGCAGGCTGGGATAGGTCGCCCAGGAGGCGGTGCCCGTCATCGAACTCCTTCGTCCGTTCGAGAACTTTCTCGACTCCTCCACGATACTTTCTTCCTCGGCGGGAGTCACCCGTCGGCGCGACGAGGAGGACGCATGCCGCTGTCGATCGGGATCCTGGGGGCCGCGGGCATCGCGCCCGCCGCCGTCATCCGCCCGGCGCGTCGGCGGGACGACGGCACCGCCGTGGTCGCGGTGGCGTCCCGCCGCGGTGCGCCGGAGGCGTACGCGCACGAGCACGGCATCGCCCGGGCGCACGGCTCCTACGAGGCCCTGCTGGCCGACCCGGCCGTGGACCTGGTCTACAACGCGCTGCCGCCGTCCGACCACGCCGAGTGGACGATCGCCGCGCTCGAGGCCGGCCTCGACGTGCTCTGCGAGAAGCCGTTCACGATGGACGCCGCGCAGGCGGAGCAGGTGGCGGCGGCCGCGGAGCGCACCGGCAGGCGGGTGATCGAGGCCTTCCACGACTTCTACCACCCGCTGCAGGCCGAGATCCGCGCCGTCGTCCAGGGCGGACGGCTGGGGCGCGTGCACAGGGCGACCGCGCGGTTCGACGCCGCGAACCCCTACGCCCCGGACTCGCTGCGCCACGTGCCCGAGCTGGGCGGCGGAGCGCTGATGGACCTCGGCTGCTACCCGGTGCACTGGCTCCGCACGGTGCTCGGGGAGCCGGAGGTGGTGTCGGCGACGTTCGCGCCGAACCCCCTGGGCGTCGACCTGTCGATCGACGCGGAGCTGGCGTTCGCGTCGGGCGCGACCGCCTCGCTCGGCGCGAGCATGGCCGACGACGTGACGCTGCGGGCGGACCTGGTGGTCGAGGGCGACGGCGGGCGGCTCACCGCGACGAACCTGGTGTTCCCGTCGGCCGGGCACTCCCTGGTGCTGGAGGGCGGCGGGGTCGACCGCGCGTGGACGGTCGCGGGCCGCACGACCTACGACCACCAGCTCGACGCGGTGGTGGAGGGTCTCGCCTCCGGTGCTCCCCTGCCCACCGAGGGCGAGGACTCGATCCGCACCATGCGCGTCATCGACGCGGTGTACGCGGCGGCGGGCGTGCCCCGGCCCTGAACGGACCGGGGCACGGCCCTCAGGCGGGCGGGTCGAGCCACCCGGCGGGGTCGGGCGCCAGCGCGTCGAGCCGTGCCCAGAGGTCCTCCGGGATCGGCAGCGTCGCCAGCTCGACCGTCTCGGCGATCCGGGCCGGCGACGACATGCCGACCACGGTGGAGTGCACGTCGGACGACCGCGTGGAGAACTGCAGCGCGGCCGCCGCCAGCGGCACGCCGGCGTCAGCACAGGCCACCGCCATCGCCCGGGCCGCCTCCACGACGCTGCCCGAGCCCTGCCCGTAGGCGTAGACGGACTGCACGTCCGGACCCTTCACGAGCATGCCGCCGCCGTAGGGCGCGGCGTTGATCACGCCGAGCCCGGCGGCCGCGGCGCGGGCGAACAGGTCGCCGGCGGAGCGGTCCAGCAGCGTCCAGCGGTTGTGGCTCAGCACCACGTCGAAGGCCCCGGTGTCGAGGTACCGCTGCATCAGGCCGACGGGCCCGCCCGCCACGCCGATGCGGTCGACCAGGCCGCGGTCCCGCAGCTCGACCAGCGCCTCGAGCGGCCCGTCCTTCGCCACGCCGTCCTCGAAGGAGATCCGCTCCGGGTCGTGCAGGTGCAGCAGCGGCACGCGGTCGACGCCGAGGCGCTCGAGGCTCTCCTCGAACGAGCGGCGCACCCGCTCGCCGGAGAAGTCGTCCGAGCCGTGGGCCGGATCGACCTTGGTGGCGAGGACGACGCCGTCGGGCAGCCCGCCGGCCCGGCGCACCGCCAGCCCGATGCGCTGCTCCGCCTCGCCGTGCTCGCCGTAGCCGTTGGACGTGTCGATGAACGCGAGCGGCCCGGCGAACGCCGCCTCGACCGTCGCGACGGCGCGCTCCTCGTCGACGGCGTAGCCGTACAGCGCCTCCATGGAGGCGAGCGGGCTGGTGCCCACGCAGACCGGCGGCACGACGATCCCCGTCGCGCCGAGCGCGCGGGGATCGAGCACCGCCGTCACGCGGGCACCTCGACGGGCGCGTGCTCGGCGAACACGTCGCGCGCGGCGTGCTGCGCGGCCACGATCCGGTCGAGCACGGCGTCGGTGGCGGGGTCCGGCGCCGTCAGCTCCGGGTGGGCCTCGCGCCAGGCGAGCATCCGCCGCACGGCGCGGTGGAAGGTGAGCCGCTGGCCGAAGGCGGGCACGAAGCGCGTGATCTTCGCGTTGTCGAACACGGCGCTGTGCGCCAGGTCGCCCACCAGCAGCTCGGACCAGAACCAGTCCGGCGCGACCACGGGGTACAGGTCGCTCGGCACGTGCACGATCTTGGCGGGCACGCCCAGGGCGTCGGCGATCGCGGTGTGGATCTGGTCCCACGTCCACACGTCGCCGCCCGTGATGTGGAACACCTCCCCGATCGCCCGGGGGTTGCCCAGCAGCCCGACCAGCCCGACGGCGAAGTCCTCCGCGTGGGTCAGCGTCCAGAGCGACGTGCCGTCGCCGTGCACGGGCACCTCGGCGCCGCGCGCGATGCGGTCGACGACCGTCCAGTCGCCCGCCAGCGGCGGGTTGGCGTCGTCGTAGGTGTGGGAGGGCCGCACGACCGTCACCGGGAAGCCGTGCTCGGCGAACGCCCGGCGCACCACCTCCTCGCCCCGCAGCTTGGCCCGCGCGTAGGCCAGGAAGCGGTTGTGCGTCGGCGTCGACTCGGTGATCGGCGTCTGCAGCACCGGCTTGCCGTACACGGAGGCCGACGAGATCTGCACGTACTGCCGGGTCACCGGCCCGAGCACGCGCACCGCCCGCTCCGCGTCGCGCTCGTCGAAGGAGAGGAAGTCGACCACCGCGTCGAAGCGCCGGCCCGCGACCGCCGCGGCGAGGGACGCCTCGTCCGTCACGTCGCCGACGATCGACTCGACGCCGTCCGGCAGCGCGCGGCCCTTCGCGTTGTTGCCGCGGTTCAGCACCGCGACCCGCATGCCGCTCTCCACGGAGAGGCGCACGCAGGACGCGCTGATGGTGCCGGTGCCGCCGATGTAGAGGACGGAGAGGTCCGCCTCGTCGCGCTCGAGCATGTGTGGTCCTTCCATCGATGCGGTCAACGCTCGGCGGGCGACTGCTCGCCGAGCGGGTAGGAGACGTAGGCGAAGCGGCGGGAGTCCGGCGCCCAGCTGTTGACGTTGGCGGTGCCCTGGCCGCCCTGCAGGCGGATCCGCTCGCGCGGGGCGGACCAGTCGTCCGTGCCGACGACGACCAGCGACACGTCGCGGTCGGCGGGGTGGCCCAGGGTGCCGGACGGGAACTCGAGGTAGACGGCCGTGCGGCCGTCGGGCGCGACGTGCGGGAACCAGTCGACGGTGGCGCTCGTCACGAGGCGCTCGACCCGGCCGCCGCCGTCGGGCACCCGCGCCAGCTGCGCGTGCCCGGGCTCGGTCGCCCACCGCTCGGTGTTGAAGAGGATCCAGCGGCCGTCGGGCGACCACTCCGGCCCGTCGACGTGGCCCTCCCCCGTGTCCACCAGCTCGGACGGCCCGCCGGTCGCGGCGATCACGGCGAGGCGGCCGGGCTCGTCGAACGAGGCCATGCGCACGTAGGCCAGCCGCTGCCCGTCCGGCGAGACGCCGTGCAGGAAGTGCCAGACGCCCTCGTCGGACGTGACGCGCTGCGCCCGTCCGCCCTCCGCCGGCGCGCGGTGCACGTGCCCGTCCATGGCGGAGAAGTACACGGTGCGGCCGTCCGCCGTCGGCACGTGGTCGTTGTTGATCTCCGGCAGGGCCTCGTGCTCGATGCGGCGCGGGGTCGCACCGGCCTCGGGCGCGAGCGACCACAGGACGCCCTCGCCGTTCAGCAGCAGCCCGTCGTCCGTCCAGTTCGGCGCCTCGAAGAGCACGTCGGCGCTCTCGTGCACGACGACGTCCTCGCCGGTGACGGCGTCGTGGACGTGGATCCGGGCCGTCTGGCCCGGGCGGAGCTCGCGGTAGGAGGCCAACTCAGCCCTCGGCCGCGACGTCCGCCGCCGACGCCAGCGGGTACCAGGAGGCGCCGTGCACCTCGAGGAAGTCGAGCATGACGTCGTCCGGGCGGACGCCGACCTGCGCCAGCTCCTCCACGATCGCGGCCATGCCGGCCTGCTTCTGCTCGTCGGTGTAGCCGACCTGCGCGAGCAGCTCGATGAACACGATGTCGTCGCGGGAGACGCCGGGGAAGGTGCGGTTGAAGTAGAGCTCCCCCTCCTGGTGCAGCCGGAAGCTCTGGAACAGGTCCCACTCGGGCATGCCGAGCCCGCGCACCATGCCGGCGAGGATCGCGCGGCTGTACTCGGGCAGGTTCGGGCGGTGCGACTCGTGAAGGTCGATGCGGGCGTGCGGCACGGCGGGCTCCTTGCGGGGTTGACGGACTTCGGGTGGACGGGATGCGGGCTACTTCAGCGCGCCGGCCGCGAGGCCGCGCTCGAAGAACCGCTGCAGGAAGACGTAGGCGATGACGACCGGCAGCCCGGTGAGGACGGCGGCGGCGAGCACCTTGGTCTGGTCGTTGTTGTACTGGCCGACGAAGAAGGACGGCACGAGCGTGATCGTCTGCTGGTCGGGGGTCTGCAGGAAGAGCAGCGCGAGCAGGAACTCGTTCCAGCTGTTGATGAAGACGAGCACCAGCACCGCCGCCATGATCGGCCTGCTGAGCGGCAGCAGCACGTCCCAGAACACGCGGACGGTGCGCGCGCCGTCGACCCGCGCCGCCTCGATCAGCTCGCTGGGGAT
>JAKONM010000015.1 GCA_022701925.1 Microbacteriaceae bacterium | reverse complement strand
CCCAGCGCACCTCGATGTCCGCCTCCTCGTCGTGCCGCGCGAAGGCGGGCACGGAGGAGACGTCGCGGGCCAGGTAGACGCGGATGGTCTCGTCGCTGCCGCCCGGGGAGTTCTGGAAGTCCGCCAGCACGTGCCAGGTCGTGGCCGCCAGGTCGGCCTCCTCGGCCAGCTCGCGCTGCGCCCCGGTGAGCGGCGACTCGCCGTCCATGTCGAGCAGGCCCGCCGGGATCTCCCACGCGCGGGCGCGGATCGGGTGCCGGTACTGGCGGATCAGCAGCACCCGGTCCTGCTCGTCGAGGGCCAGGATCGCCACCGCGCCCGGGTGCTCGATCACCTCGCGGGTGATCTCGGTGCCGTCGTAGTCGAAGGTCTCGCTGACCACGTCCCACACCCGGCCGCTGTGGATCTCGCGCCGGGCGGTGATCGGGTGGGTCTCGGGCACGTCCGCGATCGGACCGGTCTGCGACTCAGGCACGGGCGCCGACCTCCTCGGCCTCGTCCTCGAACAGGCGGCCGGCGCGCTGCCGGTCCAGCGCGGCGCCGACCAGCCCGCGGAACAGCGGGTGCGGGCGGGAGGGCCGCGACCGCAGCTCCGGGTGCGCCTGCGTGCCGATGTAGAACGGGTGCACGTCGCGCGGCAGCTCGACGAACTCGACCAGCCGGTTGTCCGGGGAGGTGCCGCTGAACACCAGGCCGGCGGCCTGCAGCCGCTCCCGGTAGTGGTTGTTCACCTCGTAGCGGTGGCGGTGGCGCTCGCTCACCTCGGCGCGGCCGTACAGCTCGCGGGCCAGCGAGCCCTCCTCCAGGTCCGCGCGGTACAGGCCCAGGCGCATCGTGCCGCCCAGGTCGCCGCCCGCGATGATCGCGACCTGCTCCGCGATCGTGGCGATCACGGGGAAGGGGGTGTCGGGGTCGAACTCGGTCGAGCTGGCGTCGGGCAGGTCGGCGCGGTCCCGCGCGAACTCCACGACCATGCACTGCAGGCCGAGGCACAGGCCGAGCGCCGGCAGCAGGTTCTCACGGGCGAAGCGCAGGGCGCCCAGCTTGCCCTCGATGCCGCGCACACCGAAGCCGCCGGGCACGCAGATGCCGTCGAGGTCGGCCAGGTGACGGGCCGCCCCCTCCGGGGTCTCGCACTCGTCGCTCGGCACCCAGCGCAGCTTCACGGTGGTCTCGTGCGCGAAGCCGCCGGCCCGCAGCGCCTCCGTCACCGACAGGTAGGCGTCGGGCAGGTCGATGTACTTGCCGACCAGGCCGATCGTCACCTCGTGGCGCGGCTCGTGCACGGCCTTCAGCACCGTGTTCCAGCGCGTCCAGTCGACGGGGCCGACCTCCAGGCCCAGCGCCTCCGCGATCGTGTCGTCCAGGCCCTGGTCGTGCAGCATCCGCGGGATGTCGTAGATCGAGGGGGCGTCGATCGCGTTCACGACGGCGCCTTCCGCGACGTCGCACATCAGCGCGATCTTGCGCGTGTTCGCCTCCGACACCGGCCGGTCGCTGCGCAGCACCAGCGCGTCGGGCTGGATGCCGATCGAGCGCAGCGCCGCCACGGAGTGCTGCGTCGGCTTCGACTTCTGCTCCCCCGAGGTCGGCAGGTAGGGCACCAGCGACACGTGCACGAAGAACACGTTGCCGCGGCCCAGCTCGTGGCGCACCTGGCGCGCGGACTCGAGGAACGGCTGGCTCTCGATGTCGCCGACCGTGCCGCCGATCTCGGTGATGATCACGTCCGGCTGCGGGTCGTCGCCGGCCTGCAGGCGCATGCGGCGGCGGATCTCGTCCGTGATGTGCGGGATCACCTGCACGGTGTCGCCCAGGTACTCGCCCCGCCGCTCACGAGCGATGACGGAGGAGTAGATCTGGCCCGTCGTCACGTTCGCCGACTGTCCCAGCTCGATGTCGAGGAACCGCTCGTAGTGCCCGATGTCCAGGTCGGTCTCGGCGCCGTCGTCGGTGACAAACACCTCGCCGTGCTGGAACGGGTTCATGGTGCCCGGGTCCACGTTCAGGTACGGGTCCAGCTTCTGCATGACGACGCGCAGCCCGCGCGACGTCAGCAGGTTGCCCAGGGAGGCCGCGGTCAGTCCCTTGCCCAGGGAGGAGACGACACCCCCCGTGACGAAGATGTGCTTCGTCGTCCGCGCCGGCTGCTGTCCTGAGAGGGCGTCCACCACGGGGTTCCATCATACGCGGGGCGGCGGTCGCCGCCGGAGCCGCGTGCGCGTCAGGCGGGCGCCGCGGCCAGGTCCAGCAGCTCCTGCGCGTGCGCCAGCGCGGAGTCGCTGGTCGTCAGCCCGGACAGCAGCCGGGCCATCTCGGCCACGCGCTCCTCCCCCGCCAGGCGCTGCACGGTGGAGGACGTCACCTCGCCGCTCGAGTCCTTCAGCACCTTCAGGTGGTTGCCCGCGAAGGCCGCGACCTGCGCCAGGTGCGTCACCGCGATGACCTGCGACGAGCCCGCCAGGCGGGCCAGCCGCTTGCCGACCTCGATGGCCGCCGCGCCGCCGATGCCCGCGTCGACCTCGTCGAAGACGAACGTCGGCACCGGGTCGGTGCCCGCCACCACGACCTCCAGCGCCAGCATCACCCGCGACAGCTCGCCGCCGGAGGCGCCGCGGGCGATCGGACGCGGCTCCGCGCCCGGGTACGCCTGCAGCAGCAGGTGCACCGCGTCCCGCCCGGTCGAGGTCAGCTCGTCGCGGCTCGTGACGTCGACCAGCACCGCGGCCGTGCCCATCGCGAGGTCTGCCAGCTCGGCGGTCACGGCGGCGCCCAGACGGGCGGCGGCGTCGCGGCGCAGCTCGGAGAGCCCGTCGGCCAGCTGCTCGGCCAGGCGCCGGTCGTCCTCGACCTGCTGCTCCAGCGCATCGATGCGGTCGGGGTCGGCGTCCAGCTCCAGCAGCCGGCGGCCGGCCGTGTCCACGAGCGCCAGCACGGCGTCCAGGTCGGGCCCGTGGCGCCGCATCAGCACGGCCAGCTCGTTGATCCGCTGCTGCACGACCTCCAGGCGGGCCGGCGCGTCCGGGTCGAGCCCGGCGACGTACCCGGCGAGGTCGGAGGAGGCGTCCGCGGCCAGCGCCGCGACCGTCGCGACGGACTCGGCGAGCGCCGCCAGCTCGGGGTCGAGCGGTGCGGCGCGCTCCAGGGCCCGGCGCGCCTCGACCAGCAGCGTCAGGGCGTCGACGCCGCCGACCTCCTCCGTCGAGAGCGCCTCGTGCGCGGTCGACGCGGCGAGCCGCAGCTCGTCCTGCGCGCCGAGGCGTTCGGCCAGCGCGGCCAGCTCGCGGTCCTCGCCGGGCTGAGGCGCCACGACCTCGATCTCGGCCAGGGCGGCGCGCAGCTCGCCGGCCTCCGCCGCGCGGGCGTCGTGGTCGGCGGACAGGCGCTCCAGCTCGGCGCGGTCCGCGATCCAGCGGCGGTGGACGGCCTGGTAGCGGCCGAGCAGATCGGTCAGGTCCGGCCCGGCGAACCGGTCGAGCATCTCCCGCTGCGCGACGGGCGACTTCAGCCGCAGCTGCTCGGACTGCCCGTGCACGGCGACCAGCCCGGCCCCCAGCTCCTGCAGCACGCCCACCGGCACGGAGCGACCGCCGACGGAGACGCGGCTGCGCCCCTCGGCGGACAGGGAGCGACTGACGAGCAGCTCGACGACGCCGTCGCCCGCGGGATCCAGCTCGCCGCCCGCGTCCTCCACGCGGTGCGCCACGGCGCCGCCCGCGGGCACCAGCCAGCGCGCCTCCGCGACGGCTCGGCCGGCCCCGGATCGCAGCACCCCGCTGTCCGCGCGCCCGCCCAGCAGCAGGCCCAGCGCGGTGACCACCATCGTCTTGCCGGCACCGGTCTCGCCGGTCAGGGCGGTGAAGCCCGGCCCCAGCGGCAGCACCGCGTCCTCGATGACGCCGATGCCGCGGATCGAGATCTCCTCGATGCCCGGCCGGGTCACGCGGCCGGCCCCCTCCAGCCCGCCACGGGCAGGTCGAACTTCTGCACCAGGCGGTCGGTGAAGCGCTCGCGCTCGGAGTGCAGGCGCGCCAGGCGCACGGGCTCGGACGAGGCCGTCACCTCGACGCGGCTGCCCTCCGGCAGCTCGAAGGTGCGGCGGCCGTCGCACCACAGCACGCCGCGGGCGGGGGTGCGGCGCAGCAGCTCCACCGCGACGACGGAGGTGGGCGGCAGCACCAGCGGCCGGGCGAACAGCGCGTGGGCCGACAGCGGCACCACCAGCACCGCGTCGAGGGTCGGCCACACGACCGGCCCGCCGGCGGAGAAGGCGTAGGCGGTCGAGCCGGTGGGGGTCGCCACGACCACGCCGTCGGCGCCGAAGGTCGACAGCGGCCGGCCGTCCACCTCGAGCACCAGCTCGAGCATCCGCTCGCGCGCCGCCTTCTCGACCGACACCTCGTTCAGCGCCCAGTCGCGCTGCACGACCTCGCCCTCGACCAGCACGCGGACCTCGACGGCCAGCCGCTGCTCGACGTCCCACTCGCGGGCCACGACGCGCTTGATCGTGTCGCCCAGGTCCTCGCGCTCCGCCTCGGCCAGGAAGCCGACGTGGCCCAGGTTCACGCCGAGCAGCGGCACGCCGGTGCCCCGCACCAGCTCGGCGGCGCGGAGGATCGTGCCGTCCCCGCCCAGCACCACGACCAGCTCGAGGTCCTCGACGGACACGCCCTCGCCCAGCACCGGCGAGCCCTGCACCGCGCAGCCGTGCGCCGCAAGGTCCTCGACCTCGGAGGGGCGCAGCACCACGGTCACGTCGGCGCCCTGCAGCCGCTCCAGCACGGCTGCGGCGGCCTCCACGGTCTCCGCGCGGCCGGTGTGCGCCAGCAGCAGGATCAGGCGTCGCGTCGTCATCCGACCACCCCCTCCGGTCCCCGCACGACCTGCGCGATCGCCGCGTCCCATTCTGCGGGGTCGGACCCGCGGGTCCGGTGCAGGTGCACCAGCACCTCCCGGTTCCCGTGCGCGCCGGGCACGGCGGAGGGGACCGCGCCGGCGGTGCCGAGCCCCAGCCGCCAGGCCTCCTGCAGCACGCCCCGCACCGCCGAGGCGCGGTCCGCCGGGTCGCGCACGACGCCGTCGCGCACCCGGCCCACCTCGAACTGCGGCTTGACCAGCAGCACGACCTCGGCCTGCGGCTCCGCGACGGCGGCGATCGCCGGCAGCACCAGCCGCAGCGAGATGAACGAGAGGTCGGCCACCACGACGGAGGGCGGCTCGAGCCCGTCGGTCAGCGCGGCCAGCCGCTCGGCCGTCAGCGCGCGGGCGTTCTCCCCCTCCACGACCACGACGCGGGGGTCGTCGCGCAGCTCGGTCACCAGCTGCCCGTGCCCGACGTCCAGCGCCACCACCCGGCGCGCCCCGCGCTGCAGCAGCACCTGCGTGAAGCCGCCGGTGGAGGCGCCGAGGTCCAGCGCGACGAGCCCGGCGACCTGCACCCGGAAGGCGTCGAGCGCCGCGTCGAGCTTGCCGGCGGCCCGCCCCACCCAGGCGTCGCCGCCCGTCACCGCCAGGTCGTCCGCCTCCGCCACCCGGGTGGACGCGCGCCCGGCCGGGACGCCGCCGACCGTCACGCGACCCTCCGCGATCGCCGCCGCAGCGGCGGTCCGCGACCGCACCAGCCCGCGCTCGACCAGGGCGACGTCCAGCCGCTGACCGGTCACGCCGGCCCGAGCCCCAGCCGGTCCAGCAGCCGGGCGTGCACGGCCAGGAACGCGTCCGCGCGCTCCTCGAGCGGCAGCCGCTCCACCTCCGCCGGCTCGGCGAGGCGCTGCTCCGGGTCCACCGCGGTCAGCGCAGCGAGGCCCGCAGGCCCAGCACCGCGTCCGGGATCCGCAGCGCGTAGGCGCTGACGGGACTGCGCCAGACCGCCTGGGCGGCGGCGCGCAGCAGGTCGATCGGCTCGCCGGCGCGCACGACCCGCAGCTCGACTCCCTCGACCCGGGCGACGGCGCGGCCCACGTGCACGTCGGAGCCGCGCACCTTCGTCTCCGGGTACGGCTCGAGCAGGCCGCGCAGGTCCGCCAGCAGGTGCGTCGGCCGCGACTTCTCCGGCGCCGACAGCACCTCCTTGGGGCCGTCGATGCCGGTGAGCACCAGCGCGCTCGGCATGCCCGCCGCGTTGGCTCCGGCCACGTCGGTGTCCAGGCGGTCGCCGACGAAGTACGGGGCGCGCGCCGCGAAGCGCTCCACCGCGGTGGTGAACAGCGGGGTCTCCGGCTTGCCGGCGACCAGCGGCAGCCGGCCGACCGCCGCGTGCACGGCGGACACGAGGGTGCCGTTGCCGGGTGCGATGCCCCGGTCCACCGGGATGGTCCAGTCGGTGTTGGTCGCGACCCACAGCCGGGAGGGATCGGCCAGCGCGAACGAGGCCTCCGCCAGGTCCTTCCAGCCCAGATGGGGCGCGAACCCCTGGACCACCGCGACCGGGTCGTCGTCCGCGCTGGTGACGACGGTGAAGCCGGCGCCCTCGACGACCGTCGTCAGGCCGTCGCCGCCGATCACCAGCACCCGGGCACCGGGCTGCAGGTGCTCCGCGAGCAGCCGCACCGCCGCCTGGGGCGACGTGACCACGTCGTCGGTCTCGGCGGGCAGCCCCAGCTCGGCCAGGTGGGCGGCCACGTCCTGCGCCGTGCGGGAGGCGTTGTTGGTGATGTAACCGGTGCGCACGCCACGGGCTCGCACGGCGGCCAGCGCGTCCAGCGCGTGCGGCACCGCGGCCCGGCCCCGGTAGACGACGCCGTCCAGGTCGAGCAGCAGGACGTCCGCGCCGTCCAGCGGCGTGGAGCGCGACCCCACGGCTACTCCCCCGACCCGGCCGGCCGGTCGGCGGCGGAGCCGTCGGCCTCGTCGGCGGTCGGCTCGGCCTCCGGGCCGTGGACGTCGTCACCGGGGTCCGCGCTCGGCGCGCCGACCCCCAGCGGGGCCACCGCCTCGTCGTCGATCCGCCCGTTCCCCATGTCGACGGAGGCCTCACCGCGGGCGGCGTCCGCGCCGTCGGTCGAGGGGTCGCCGTCGAGGGCCGGTCCGCGGCCGCGCTCCTCGTCGGACGGGCCCTCGGCCTCCGACCGGTCGTCGTCCGAGGAGCCGTGGCCCGACTCCCCCGGAGCGCCGTCGGCCGCCGGGGGCTCCGGCTCCGGCTCCGGCTCCGGCTCCGGCTCCGGCTTCGGCTCCACCGTCTCGTACTCGGTGTCGACCTCGACGGTGGTGGACTCCTCGCCCACCTCGTCCAGCAGCGCGTCGGCCCGCTCGGCCCGGCGACGCCACAGGGCCGAGGCCTCGGCGTCCCCGAGGTCCTCGTGCACGGCCGCCAACGACTCGAAGAGCGTCGACGACCAGGGGTGCACCCGCTGCAGGTCCACCGGGGCGTGCTCCAGCTCGTCCAGCGCTCCGCGGGCGTCCGACAGGTCGAGCCGCGCCCCCGACATCGCGATGGCCAGGGCGACCTGCGCCTCCAGCGGCAGCGCGGCGCGATCCACGGACCGGCCCAGCTCCAGTGCGCGGTCAGGACGGCCGACGCCCCGCTCGCTGTCGACCATCAGGCCGATCTGGTCGTCCGAGCCGCTGATGCGGCGGAACGTCCGCAGCTCGCGCAGCGCCAGGGCGAAGTCGCCGACCGCGTAGGCGGTGATGGCCAGGCTCTCCCGCACCACGGCGACGCGGCCGGCCCTCCGCGAGGCCGCCAGCGCGTGCCGGTGCGCCTCCTCGGGCTCCTCGTCGACCAGGCGACCCGCCATCACCAGGTGGCGCGCGACGGCGTCGGCGTTCTCCTTCGACAGGGTGCGCAGCTCGCTGCGCGCGGCCTTGTCCAGGTCGTTCGGCCTGACCGACTCGGGCACCTGCGGCTCGTCGGCGTGCCGGCCGCCGCCGTAGGGCTGCTCGTCGCCGTCGCGGTGCCGCGGCGGACGCTCCTCGCGGAACCGGTCGGAACGCGCGCCATCACGGGCAGGACGGTCCGAGCCGGGAGTCCTGCCGCCGCGGTCGGTCGAACGACGACCCGCTCCGCCGGCGGCGCCGTCGAAGCGCCGAGGGCCGTCCGCACCGTCGCGGCGGAAGGGGGCGCGATCGGAACCCGGCCGCTGCGCGGCGTCGGAGTAGCGCCGACGCTCCCCGGAGGGCGCCGCGTCCCGGCCACCACGGCGCGCGTCACCACCGCCCTGGAAGGGCCGACGCTCGCCGGAGCGCTCGTCGGACCGCGGCGCCCAGCGGCGCTCGCCCTGATCACCGGTGCGGGGAGGACGCCGGTCGCCGTCCGAGGACGGACGCGCCGGACGCCGACCGTCGCCCTGCTGCTCGTACCGGGGCCGGTGCTCGCCGCCGTCGGTGCGCGGCGGTCGACGGTCGAAGCCGCCTGCGGCGCCCTCGCCGCGGGCAGGACGCCGGTCACCGCCGCTGTCGGAGCCCGCACGCGGCCCACGACGATCGGACCCGCTGCCGGAGGCGGGGCCGCGGCGGTCGCCGCCGCCCGTGCCCGGGCCGGAAGGCCTGCGGTCGTACCCGCCAGCCCCCTCACCCCGCGGAGCACGGCGCTCGCCCCCGGACTCGGGGCGAGGGCCCCGCCGCTCGGTCCAGCCCTCTCCGGACCCCTGCCGCGGGCTGCGGCGCTCGGATGAGCCGCCGGAGCCTCCGGAGGATCCTCGACCCTCGCGGTCACCTCCGCTCCACGAGCCCCGTCCTCCGCGAGAGCCGTCACCAGAGGCCCGAGGGGCCCGATCGCCGTCCCCGGGGCGGGCGCCGCCGCCACGGGGCCGACGGTCCTCGTCCGCGCCGCGACCCTGGCCCCGTCGGTCGTCCCCGCCGACTCGCCGCTCCGGACGAGGGTCACCGCTGCTCCCGGATCGGAACGGCCGACGCTGACCCTCGGACCGGTCGCCGCCGCTGCGGTCCCTCCACGACTGCCCGTCGGAGCGTCCGCTCCCGCCGAGATCGCTCCGGCCGCCGCGGTCCCGCGACCACGCCCGGCCATCACCGCGGGGCGGTCGGGAGGATCCGTCGGAGGAGGAGTTCCGGCGCGGGGCGTCATCGCCCTGCGGCCCCCCTGCCCGGGATCCGTCGTCACGTCGTGCGGGACGACGCTCGTCGCCCCGCTCGTCAGATTGGTCCACGGCGTGGGCTCCGTCCTGCTCGCTGTTCTGCTGTCGCACCCGTGAAACGAAAGAAGGGGCCGTCCCGGAAACGGGAGGCCCCTTCAGTCGTAATGGGTGTCCGGCGGTGTCCTACTCTCCCACGAGGTCCCCCTCGCAGTACCATCGGCGCAAAGAGTCTTAGCTTCCGGGTTCGGAATGGGACCGGGCGTTTCCCTCTTGCTATGGCCGCCGAAACATGT
>JAKONM010000013.1 GCA_022701925.1 Microbacteriaceae bacterium | reverse complement strand
CAACGCGATCCTCGAGGTCGAGATCGGCGTCGTCGGCGGCGAGGAGGACGGCGTGCAGCACGAGGGCTCGAACGAGGCCCTCTACACCACGCTCGGCGGCGTGGAGAAGGTCGTCGAGACCCTGGGCCTCGGCGAGAACGGCCGCTACATCGCGGCGCTGACCTTCGGCAACGTGCACGGCGTCTACAAGCCCGGCAACGTGAAGCTGCGGCCCGAGCTGCTGGGCGAGATCCAGGCCGGCCTGGCCGAGAAGTACGGCCACGGCCCCAAGCCGCTGGAGCTGGTGTTCCACGGCGGGTCCGGCAGCACCGACGACGAGATCTCGCGCGCGGTCGAGAACGGCGTCGTGAAGATGAACATCGACACCGACACCCAGTACGCCTTCACCCGCAGCATCGCGGGCACCATGTTCAGCAACTACGAGGGCGTGCTGAAGGTCGACGGCGAGGTCGGGAACAAGAAGATCTACGACCCGCGCGCCTGGGGCAAGATCGCCGAGACCGACATGGCGAAGCGCGTCGCCGAGGCCACCCGGCAGCTGGGCTCCGCGGGCAGGTCGCAGGGCTGAGGCGCAGGGCGCGGGCCGGACTCCGGCCCGCGCGGCGCCGGGTCAGGCGCGCCGCTGCAGATAGGCGAAGAACGCCGGGTCGGCCATCACGGCGCCGCCGATGATCACCGTCATCGCGACCAGGCCGATCACCGCGCAGACGATCGGGATCCAGAACGCCCGCTTGCGCACCCGCAGGCGCCGCACCGAGAACCAGATCGCGAGCACCAGGCAGAGCACGCTGGTCAGCGTGATCAGCAGCCCGCCCGTCTCGGCGGCACGGGTGGCCGTGTAGTCGCCGATCCCCTGCTGCTGGAAGAACGCGTCCAGCACCACGCCCAGGTCGCGCGCCTGCGCCACGGTCTGGGTCGTGTTCACCAGGCCGAACACCAGCAGCCCGACGGTGATGGGCAGGTCCCAGGCCGGGACCGCGCGGACCTGCCGCGGCGCGCTCAGCTGCGGCCGCCGAGCGCGCGGGGGTCCTGCGCGCCGAACGCGTCGCGGCGCAGCTCGCGGGGCAGGGAGAACACCAGGTCCTCCTCCGCGGTGCGCACCTCGTCCACCGTGCCGTAGCCGATGCCCGCCAGCACCGCCAGCAGCTCGTCGACCAGGCGCTCGGGCACGCTCGCGCCGCTGGTCACCCCGACCGTGGCCGCGCCCTCCAGCCAGGCCGGGTCCAGCTCGCCGGCGTCGTCGATGCGGTGCGCGCCGGTGGCGCCGTGCTCCAGCGCCACCTCGACCAGCCGCACGGAGTTGGAGGAGTTGGCGCTGCCGACCACCAGCACGACGTCGGCGTCCTTCGCCACCTTCTTCACGGCGACCTGCCGGTTCTGGGTGGCGTAGCAGATGTCGTCCGAGGGCGGGTCCTGCAGGTTCGGGAACCGGGTGCGCAGGCGCCGCACCGTCTCCATCGTCTCGTCGACCGAGAGCGTGGTCTGCGACAGCCAGACCAGGTTGTCGGGGTCGCGCACCTGCACGGTGTCGGCCTCCTCGGGCGAGCCGACGAGGGTGGTGCGCTCGGGGGCCTCGCCCATCGTGCCCTCGACCTCCTCGTGCCCGTGGTGGCCGATCAGCAGGATGTCGCGGTCGTCGCGGGCGAAGCGCACGGCCTCGCGGTGCACCTTCGTGACCAGCGGGCAGGTGGCGTCGATGGCCTGCAGGCCGCGGTCCGCAGCGGCGCGCACGACCGCCGGGGAGACGCCGTGGGCGCTGAAGACCACGTGCGCGCCGGGCGGCACCTCGTCCACCTCGTCCACGAACACCGCGCCCTGCTCCTCCAGGCGGCGCACGACGTGCACGTTGTGCACGATCTGCTTGCGCACGTAGACGGGCGAGCCGTAGCGCTCCACGGCCTTCTCCACCGCGATCACGGCGCGGTCGACGCCCGCGCAGTAGCCCCGGGGCGCGGCCAGCAGCACGCGGCCCCGGCTGGTGACGGAGGCGTCGGGTACGGTGCTGGCGGCTCGCGGCCGGGCCGGGAGGCCGAGATCGACGGCGGGTGACACGCGGGCAGTCTAGGAGTCGGACCCATGAGCGATGCGGTCGGGACGGCGGAGGCGCCGTGGTCGGTGGGCGTCCTGGGGCAGAAGCTGAAAGGTTGGATCGATCGCCTGGGCCAAGTGTGGGTCGAGGGCGAGATCACCCAGTGGGGCGTCCGCGGCGGCAACTGCTACGGCAAGCTGAAGGACCTCGAGCGCGACGTCACGGTGTCGTTCCAGATCTGGTCGAGCGTGAAGTCTCGCCTGCCCGACGACCTGAAGCAGGGCGACCGCGTGATCGCGCTGGTGAAGCCCGAGTACTGGGTCAAGGGCGGCTCGCTGACCATGCAGGTGCTCGCGATGCGGCACGTGGGACTGGGCGACCTGCTGGAGCGGCTCGAGCTGCTGCGCCGCACGCTCGCCGCCGAAGGGCTCTTCTCCCCCGCTCGCAAGCGGCGGCTGCCCTTCCTGCCCCGGCGCATCGGGCTGATCACCGGCAAGGACAGCGACGCCGAGAAGGACGTGCTGCGCAACGCGCAGCTGCGCTGGCCGAACGTCGCCTTCCGCACGGTGCACGCCGCGGTGCAGGGCGACCGCACGGTTCCGGAGGTGCTGGCCGCGCTGCGGACCCTGGACGACGACCCCGAGGTCGACGTGATCGTGATCGCGCGCGGCGGCGGCGACTTCCAGAACCTGCTCGGGTTCAGCGACGAGCGGCTGATCCGCGCGGTCGCGGCGGCCCGGACCCCGGTGGTCAGCGCGATCGGGCACGAGAACGACCGGCCGCTGCTCGACGAGGTCGCCGACCTGCGCGCCTCCACCCCGACCGACGCCGCGAAGCGGGTGGTGCCCGACGTCACGGACGAGCTGAACCGCGTCGTGCAGGCCCGGGCCCGCATCCGCAACCGCATCACGCAGCACGTGCGCACGGAGGCCGACCGCGTCGCGGGCCTGCGCGGCCGGCGGGTGCTGGTGGACGGCGCCTGGATCGTGGAGCGACGGGCCGACGAGCTGACCCGGTGGGCGGCGCGCTCCGCCGAGCTGGTCGACCGCGCGGTCGCCGACGCCGCCGCCCGGCTGACCGAGGCGCGCGGCCACCTGCGCGCCCTGTCGCCGCTGCGCACGCTGGAGCGGGGCTACGCGATCGTGCTCGACGAGCACGGCGAGGCCCTGCGCCGCACGGAGCAGGCCCCCGACGGCGCCCGCCTGGTGGTGCGCGTCGTCGACGGCGCGGTGGCCGCGGTGAGCGGCGGGCCGCTGCACCGGGAGGACGCCGGGACCGCCGGGGCGGTCGGCGCCCGCTCGTAGACTGCGCACCATGAGCGGAGCGGACGAGGGGACGGTCGCGGCGGCCGAGCAGGACGTCGACGCGATGGACTACGAGTCGGCGCGCGACGCGCTGGTGGCGGTCGTCGACGAGCTGGAGCGCGGCGGCGCCACCCTGGAGCAGTCGCTGGCGCTGTGGGAGCGCGGCGAGGCGCTGGCCGCCCGCTGCGAGACCTGGCTGACGGGCGCGCGGGCCCGCCTCGACGCCGCGCGCGCCGAGGCGTGAGCGGGCAGCGGCCGCCGCGCGTCGTCGCGGAGCTGGGCCGTCCGGAGACCCCGGAGGAGACCGCCGCGCGCAAGGCGCGGGACCGCGCGCTGCGCAAGTCGCGCCAGAACACCCGCAACCTCGTCGCCTCCCTGGGCGCCACCGTCGCCCTGGTCGCGGCCATCTACTTCGCCGTCCCCCGCGCGACCGGCGTCGAGCAGCCGGCGGTCGACGTGGCCGCCGCGGTCGACCAGTACGGCGACACGGCGGGGCAGCCGCTGATCGCGCCGAGCCTGCCGTCGGACTGGAGGCCGAACGCGGCGGAGCTGCGCGGCTCCGGCACCGGCGCCACCTGGTACGTGGGCTGGGTGGTGGGCGGCAGCGGCTACGCCGGGCTGTCGGAGGGCCTGCCGGGCACGCCCGACGTGGTCGCGGCGGCGATGAACGGCTCGCAGCCCACCGGCACGACCACCATCGGCGGCCTGCCGTGGCGCGTGTACGACCGGCGGGACCTCGGCAGCGACGCGGGCAACGTGTCCTACGGCCTGGCGACGCGAATCGGCGACGTCTACGTCGCCGCCTACGGCACGGTCGGGGTCGCGGAGGTGCGCGCGCTCGCCGCCGCCGCGGCGGCCGACGCGAGGACCCGGGGACTGGACGGGAAGGGGACCCTGCCGTGACGATCGACTCCCGAGCGGCCTGGCGCGAGCTGGCCGAGGGCAACGACCGCTTCATCGAGGGGCGCCCGCAGCACCCGAACCAGGACGCGCGGCGTCGCGAGGAGGTCGCGGGCGCGCAGGCCCCGATCGCGGCCCTGCTGGGCTGCAGCGACAGCCGCGTCGCGGCCGAGGTGCTGTTCGACCGCGGGCTGGGCGACCTGTTCGTGGTGCGCAACGCCGGCCAGGTGGCCAGCGCGTCCGCGGTCGCCTCCATCGAGTACGCCGTCGCCGTGCTGGGGGTACCGCTGGTGGTCGTGCTGGCCCACGACTCGTGCGGCGCGGTGCGGGCGGCCGTCGACGCGGCCCTGCCCGACGCGCCGCCGCTGCCGCCCCTGATCGCCGCGCACATCGCGGGCATCGCCCCGGCGGTCGAGCGGGCCGGCACCGACGCGGAGGCGGTGGGCGGCGCGCACCTGGAGGCGGTGGGCGGCGCGCACCTGGAGGGCACCGTCGCCGCTCTGCTGCAATCGTCCGAGCTGATCGCCGCGGCGGTGGCCGACGGTAGCGTGGACGTCGTCGGCGCCGAGTACCGGCTGGCCGAGGGCCGCGTGCACCGCCGCTTCGCGCTGAGCGACGCGGCCCCGGCCGCCCAGGCGTGACCGGTTCGACCGCGGCCCGATCCCGCACCACCCACGGCGAAGGAGCCAGATGACGTCCGACGACGCGTACCGCATCGAGCACGACACGATGGGCGAGGTGCGGGTGCCGCGCGACGCCCTGTGGGCGGCGCAGACGCAGCGGGCCGTGGAGAACTTCCCGATCTCCGGCGCGGGGCTCGAGGCGGCGCAGGTCATCGCCCTGGCCCGCATCAAGCGCGCCGCGGCGATCGTGAACGGCGAGCTGGGCGTGCTGCAGGACGACGTGGTGCAGGCGATCGTCGGCGCGGCCGACGAGGTGATCGCGGGGCGGCACCTGGACCAGTTCCCGATCGACGTCTACCAGACCGGCAGCGGCACGTCGTCGAACATGAACATGAACGAGGTGCTCGGCTCGCTGGCCAGCACCCGCCTGGGCCGCACGGTGCACCCGAACGACGAGGTGAACGCCTCCCAGTCGTCGAACGACGTGTTCCCCACCTCGGTGCACGTCGCCGCGACCGAATCGGTCGAGCGCACCCTGATCCCGGCCCTGGAGCACCTCGCCGAGTCGCTCGAGGCGAAGGCGCAGGCCTGGTCCCAGGTCGTGAAGGCGGGGCGCACCCACCTGATGGACGCGACGCCCGTGACGTTCGGGCAGGAGTTCGGCGGGTACGCGCGGCAGGTGCGGCTGGGCGTCGACCGCCTGCGCGCCATGCTGCCCCGCCTGGCGGAGGTGCCCCTGGGCGGCACCGCCACCGGCACCGGCATCAACACGCCCGCCGGCTTCAGCCCGAAGGTGATCGCGATCCTCGCCGAGACCACCGGCCTGCCGATCACCGAGGCCGCCGACCACTTCGAGGCCCAGGGCGCCCGCGACGGCCTGGTCGAGGCCTCCGGAGCGACGAAGGTCGTGGCCGTCAGCCTGACCAAGATCTGCAACGACCTGCGCTGGATGGGCTCCGGGCCGAACGCGGGCCTCGGCGAGATCCACATCCCCGACCTGCAGCCCGGATCGTCGATCATGCCCGGCAAGGTGAACCCGGTGGTGCCGGAGGCGACGCTGATGGTCGCCGCCCGCGTGATCGGCAACGACGCGACCATCACCTGGGCCGGCGCCTCCGGCCTGTTCGAGCTGAACGTCGCGATCCCGGTGATGGGCACCGCGCTGCTCGAGTCGTCCCGTCTGCTCGCCAGCGCGTCCCGCCTGCTGGCGGACACCGTGATCGACGGCCTGACGGTGAACGAGCAGCGCGCCCGCGCGCTGGCCGAGTCGTCGCCCTCCATCGTCACCAAGCTGAACCGCGTGATCGGCTACGAGGCCGCGGCGAAGGTCGCGAAGCACTCGGTCGCCGAGGGGCTGACCATCCGCGAGGCCGTCGTCGCGCTGGGCTTCGTGGAGCGGGGCGAGGTGTCGGAGCAGCAGCTGGACACCGCGCTGGACGTGCTGTCCATGACCCGTCCCGGCTGATGGCCACCGCGGCGGGGAGGGCGCGGTGAATCGCCAGAACCTGGTCGCCGCGCTGGTGGTGAGCGCCGGTGCGCTCGTCTCCGGCGTGCTGACGGCGGTCGGTGTGGCGGCCGGGAAGCCCGACTTCCTGGTCGCGGTGCTGTTCACGGTGCTGGCCGCCGCGGCGGTCGACGGGTTCCGGCGCGGCCGGGTGACCGGCCGGCACGGCACCGCGTACCCGCTGGCCTTCGGGGCGTTCGGGGCGGCCGTCGCGATCGCGATGCTGGCGGTCGGCGACGTGGTCGGCGGCGCGGTGCTGCTGACGGTCGCCGCCGGCGCGCTGGTGCTCTTCGTCGTGGAGTCGCGGAAGGCGCGGAGCGCCCGGGTCGACCCGCCGGCCGACCCGCCCCCGCCGGGCGCCTAGACCAGCAGCAGCACGGCGGTCCACGCGCCGAGCAGCAGGGCGGGCCCGAAGGCGAGCCGGGCGCCGCGGCCGCGGCGGACCAGCACGACCGCGGATGCGACGCCGCCGGCCAGGAAGGCGAGCACCAGCGCCACCAGCGCCCCGCCCGGAGCGGCGGCCGCGGACAGGGCGGCGAGCAGCGGGGCCAGCTTCACGTCGCCGAAGCCCAGGCCGCCGGTCAGGTGCAGCAGCAGCATGACCAGCCCGGTCGCCGCGGCGGCGCCGAGCACCGGCAGCACCTCCGCGCCGGCCGACCACCGGTCGAGCACGACGGACGCCAGCACGACCGGGACCCCGGGCAGCACGACCGCGTCCGGCAGCCGGTGCTCGGCCAGGTCGACCTCGATCAGCCGCGGGGTGACCGCCGCCAGCCAGAGCAGGCCGACCAGCAGGGGGCGGGGGCCCGCCGTCGCCGCCGCCAGCAGGGCCAGGGCGGCTGCGGGGAGCGCCTCCCCCGCGCTGCTGCGGCGGACGACGGCGAGCACGCGCGCAGGCTACGGAGCACGGCGACCGGGTCGCCGCCGTTCTCCACAGGCGCCGGGTGCCGCCGGACGACGGCACCGGCGGCGTCATGCGAGCTCGTTCGACTCCAGCAGCTCGGTGACCAGCGCGGCGATGGCGCTGCGCTCGCTGCGCGTCAGCGTGACGTGCCCGAACAGCTGGTGGCCCTTCAACGTCTCGATCACGCTGGCGACGCCGTCGTGGCGGCCGACCCGCAGGTTGTCCCGCTGCGCCACGTCGTGCGTCAGCACCACTCGGCTGTTCTGCCCGATGCGCGAGAGCACCGTGAGCAGCACGTTGCGCTCCAGCGACTGCGCCTCGTCGACGATGACGAACGCGTCGTGCAGGCTGCGGCCGCGGATGTGCGTCAGCGGCAGCACCTCCAGCAGCCCGCCGTCCACGACCTCGTCGATCACGTTCTGCGAGACGATCGCGCCCAGGGTGTCGAACACGGCCTGGCCCCAGGGGTTCATCTTCTCGGCGGCGTCGCCGGGCAGGTAGCCCAGCTCCTGCCCGCCGACGGCGTAGAGCGGCCGGAACACCATGATCTTCTTGTGCTGGCGGCGCTCCAGCACGGCCTCCAGGCCGGCGCAGAGCGCCAGGGCGCTCTTGCCCGTGCCGGCGCGGCCGCCGAGCGACACGATGCCGACCTCGGGGTCGAGCAGCAGGTCGATCGCCAGGCGCTGCTCCGCGCTGCGGCCGTGCAGGCCGAAGACGTCGCGGTCGCCGCGCACCAGTCGCACGTCGCCCCGCTTCGTGACGCGGCCGAGCGCGCTGCCGCGGTCGGAGGTGAGCACCACGCCGGTGTTCACCGGCAGCCCGTGCGCCTCCGGGGCGTCGATGCTGCGGTCCTCGTAGAGCGCGTCGACCTGGTCGACGTCGAGCGCCAGCTGCGCGATGCCGGTGTAGCCCGTGTCGATCGCCAGCTCGTGCCGGTACTCCTCCGCCGTGAGGCCGATCGAGGCGGCCTTGACCCGCATCGGCAGGTCCTTCGACACCACCGTGACGTCGAGCCCGTCGTTCGCCAGGTTCTGGGCGACGGCCAGGATGCGGGAGTCGTTGCCGCCCAGCTGCAGCCCGTTCGGCAGCACGCTCATGTTCGAGTGGTTCAGCTCGACCCGCAGCGACCCGCCGTCGCCGACCGGCACCGGGAAGTCGAGCCGGTCGTGCTGCACCCGCAGCTCGTCCAGGTTGCGCAGGGCCTGGCGGGCGAAGTAGCCGATCTCGGGGTCGTTGCGCTTCGCCTCCAGCTCGGACACGACGACGACCGGCAGCACGACGGCGTGCTCCGCGAAACGGAACGGCGCCTTCGGGTCGGACAGCAGCACGGAGGTGTCCAGCACGAAGGTGCGCGTCCCGGTGGAGGGCGACGCGCCGCCGGCCGCGGAGGCGGCGGGCGTCGTCGCGGACGACTCGGGACGGGCGGACAGCGCTTCGGGCACAGGGCCTTCTTCCCCCGCGGCGACCTGACCGGTGACCGCGGTTCCGGACCTCACCGGACCGCGTGCGCCTCCTGACGTCTCGAGCCGCGTGCGGTCCGGGACCGGGTGAGGTACCCGATGCCGCTCACCGTACGACAGCCCGGCGACACGCCTGCGCAGCGGCGCGCGGGCCTCAGGCCCGCTGCGTCGCCCGCCGCACCAGGAACCGTGCGACCGCCTCGTCGCCGGGCTCCAGCACCCCGGTGGCGGCGGCCCGCACCTCGTCGGACGCGTTCGCGACGGCATACGACTCGTCCGCCTCGGCGAACATGGGCAGGTCGTTCGACCCGTCGCCGAAGGCCACGACGCGGTCGAAGCCGCCGGACTCCGCGAGCCGCCGGACGGCCGTGCCCTTCGTCGCCTCCGCCGGGGTCACGTCCAGCACGGCGAGCCCGCCCTCCGGGTCCTGCTGCAGCGCCAGGGAGCAGCCGATGCCCCACGAGATCGCCCGGATCATGCGGGACAGGCGGCGCAGCACCGGGTACTCGCCCACGATGCTGACGAAGAACGCCTGGTCGTGGTCGATCTCGTCCCAGCCGTCCACGGGTGCGAAGCGCTGGTCGCCCGGCCGGGACTCGAGGAACGCGTCGACCCCGGCCGTCTCCGCGCCGCGCACCCAGCTGATGCGGTCGGCGCCGTCCTGCAGCCAGAAGATCAGCGGCGTGACGCCGGCGGCCAGCGAGGCGCCGATCAGCGGGTGCAGGGCGCGCGGGTCGAAGCGGTCCCACCACAGGTGCTCGCCGTCCGGCCCCACCGCGGTGGCTCCGCCGTAGGCGATGAACGGCAGCCGCAGCGGCAGCCCGTCCAGCGCCTGCAGCGCCGTGCGGGGCGAGCGCGCGGTCGCGATCGTGAAGTCGACGCCGTCGGTCAGCGCCTGGCTCAGCAGCCGCTTCGCCTCGGGCGCCAGGCCGTGCCGGCCCAGCAGGGTGCCGTCCAGGTCGCTGACCCAGAGGGTGCGGTCGCCGCCGGTGATCGTCATCGGACGGGCCTCACGGCCAGGGAGTACGCGGTCAGTGCGCTTCTGAGCATGGCGAGGGTCTCCTCCTCTGTGCCGGCGTGCGGGGAGATCCGCACACGGCCGTCCCGGACCGTGACCGAGACGCCGTGGTTGAACAGGGCCGCCGTCAGCGCGGTGAGGTGCTGCGGCAGGGGGTCGACGACGACGATGCCCGCCCGCTCGCCGTCGGCGCGGGGCGACGGCACGGGCAGGCCGAACTCGTCCGCGAGCGCCAGCACGCGCGCCGACCGCTCGAGCACGCGGGCCGCGACCTGCGCCGGGCCGGCCGCGGCCAGCTCCTCCAGCGCGGCGGCGAGGCGCGAGGCGGCGGCGTGGTCGGGCTGCGCCAGCTGCAGGCCCGCGGCGCCGGAGCCGGCGGGCGGCACGACGTCCCCCGCGGCGTCGCCGATGGCGGTGCCGCCGACGCCGGAGAGGGAGGGGGTGAGCCGCTCCGCCGCGCGGTCCGAGACGGCCAGGAAGGCGCAGCCGTGCCCGGCGCGCAGCCAGGTCTCGCCGCCGCAGGCGATCACGTCCGCCGCGTCCCACGGCAGGTCGACGGCGCCGAGCGCCTGCACCGCGTCGACGATCAGCAGGCGGTCGCCGATGACCTCGCGCACGCCCTCCAGGTCGACGACGTGGCCGGTGCGCGCGTCGACCGCGCTGACCGCGACCGCGGCGGTGGAGGAGGTCAGCGCCTCCCGCACACCGCCGGGCGTCACCCGCCCCGCGGTCGTCGGGATCGGCACGGGCACCACGGTCTGCAGCAGGTCGGCGGCGCGCGCGGCGGCGACCGTCAGGGCGCGGTGGTCGGAGGCGGAGAGCAGCACCTGGCCGGTCACGCCGTACAGCGCCTGCGTGAGCCCCTCCGTGGTGCTCGGCTGGAAGGCGACCTGGTCGGGCCGGAACCCCGTGACGGCGCCGGCGGCGGCGGCGAGCCGGTCGGCGCCGCCCTGCAGGCGGTCGAAGACCCCCGGCCGCGCGCGGCGCAGCGCGTCGTCCTGCGCGGCGGACTCGGCGGCGACCGCGCGGGACAGCGGGCCGAGCCGGGCGAAGTCCAGGTATCCGGGTTCCTCGCCGAACCCCGCCAGGTAGTCGGTCAGTCCGGGAGGCGCGGGAAGAACGCCGTTGAGTGCAGCCATCGCGAGTCGAGAGCGTAGCGGCCGGGCAGGACGGTGCGGGGTCGAGGCGGCGGCGGGGCGCCGCGGGCCGTCACGCCCCCGGCATCACCCGGATCACGACCGGGCGCGGGTCGAGCGGCGGCGAGCCGTCAGGTGCCGTAGCGGCGCTGGCGCTGCACGTAGGAGCGCAGCGCGCGCAGCAGGTCCACCTGCCGCAGGTCGGGACCCAGCGCCTCCACGAAGTAGAACTCGCTGTGGGCGCTCTGCCACAGCATGAAGTCGGACAGCCGCTGCTCCCCCGACGTGCGGATGACCAGGTCGGGGTCGGGCTGGCCGCCGGTGTAGAGGTGCTCGCCGATCAGCTGCGGCGTCAGGCTGTCGGCCAGGTCGTCCAGCGCGCCGCCGTGGGCCTGGTGCGCCTCGACGATGCTGCGCATGGCGTGCGCGATCTCGGTGCGGCCGCCGTAGCCGACGGCCAGGTTGATGTGGAGGCCGCCGGTGTGCGCGGCGCTGCGGCGCTCCGCCTCCGCCAGGTCGCCCAGCAGCGGCTCGGGCAGCCCCTCCGTGGTGCCCACGTGCTGCACGCGCCACCGGCCCGACAGGTCGAGCGCCAGCGCGCCGATGATGTCGAACAGGTCGGTCAGCTCACCGCCCGTGCGGCCCGTGAGGTTGTCGGTCGACAGCAGGTAGAAGGTGACGTGCGGGATGCCCACGTCGTCCACCCAGCCCGCGAACTCCAGCAGCTTGTCGGCGCCCGCGCGATGGCCGTGCGCGGCGGAGCCGAGGCCGGCCTGCCGCGCCCACCGGCGGTTGCCGTCGAGGATCATCGCGACGTGCCGCGGCAGCGGCGCCCCCTCGAGGTTGTGCCGCAGCCGCCGCTGGTACAGCGAGTAGAACGGGCGTCGCAGCCGCACCCCGGGCGTTCGCACGCGGCCACGGTACGCCGGTCGGGCGGCGGCTACCCTCGTCCGGATGGCTGAGATGCGCGCGGACGGCCCGACCGGCGACGCGCCCCCGGACCACCTGCCCCTGCTGGACGAGGCCGACGACCGGGCGCACCTGGAGCCGAAGCCCACCTGGCGGGGCTGGATCCACGCGATCACGACCCCGGTCGCCCTGGTGGCGGGCGCCGTGCTGATCGCCGTCGCGGACGGGGCGGAGGCCCGCTGGGCGTGCGCCGTCTTCGTGCTGACGTCGCTGCTGCTGTTCGGCAACTCGGCGCTGTACCACCGCGTCGACTGGTCGCCGCGGGTGAAGCTGATCCTCAAGCGGATCGACCACTCCAACATCTTCCTGCTGATCGCCGGCACCTACACCCCGCTGGCGCTGCTGGCGCTGCCGCCCGCCCAGGGCCTGCCGCTGCTGGCGGTGGTCTGGGGCGGAGCGCTGCTCGGCGTGCTGTTCCGCGTGTTCTCGATCGGGGCCCCGCGCTGGCTGTACGTGCCGCTGTACCTGGCGCTCGGCTGGGTCGCGGTGCTGTACTTCCCGGCGATGCTGGCGGCGGACCCCGCGATGATGGTGCTCGTCGCGGTCGGCGGCCTCTTCTACACGGTGGGCGCGGTCGCCTACGGGCTGAAGCGGCCGAACCCGTTCCCGGGCCGGTTCGGCTTCCACGAGGTGTTCCACACCTGCACGGTGCTGGCGTTCCTGTGCCACTGGACCGCGATCCTGCTGATCGCGCTGCACCCCGTCGCTTGACGGAGGCGGGTCAGGCCCGGCCGTCGCGCTCGGCGGCCTCCCGGCGCTCGGCGAACTCGCCGCGGTAGCGCACGCGGCGGATGCGGCGCGTCATGTCGAGCACCAGCAGCACCACGGCGACCGTCACGAACAGCATCGCCAGGAACCCGACGACGCCCGGCGTCACGGAGTCGGGCTGCACCGTCAGGCTCGCGGAGGGCGACGGCGTCGGGGTGGCGCTCAGCAGCCAGCGCATGCACCCGCCTCCCCTCGACTAGCCTGCTCGGACTCCGCAAGACCCGCCGATCCTACGGGAGAGCGACGTGCCCACCGCCTCCGCGCCCACCGTCCTGGACGCCCGCTACGGCCGCACGCGCGAGCGCCGCCGCCGCGGGCGCGTCACGGTGATCGGGGTCGCCGCGGCGATGGTCCTGGGCGGTGCCGCCTGGGGGCTGTGGACCGGGCTGGGCGGGGCCGCCGGCACGCTGGAGGCGGACACCGTCTCCGCCACCGTGCGCGACGACAGCACGACGGAGGTGCGCTGGCTGGTCACGGGCCGCGCGGACGCCGCCCTGGTCTGCACCATCGAGGCGCGCGACACGAGCGCCGTGGTCGTCGGCCTGGTCGAGCAGACCATTCCGGCGACCGGCAGCGCCGACCGGGCCGGCGACACCGTGGTGCGCACCGTGCGGCGGGCCAGCAGCGGGTTGATCGTCTCCTGCCGGGACGCGTAGAGTCGTGCGCTCCGCGCGGCGACCACGCCGCGCCGGCCCGGACGCGCTCGCCGCTGAACGCCCGACACGGGCCGGCCGGGAACCGCTCCACGACCGTGGACCATCTTGCGAAGACGAGGCCTCACCATGTCCCAGGACAGCACGACGACCACCTGGCTGACCCAGGAGGCCTACGACCGGCTGAACGGCGAGCTGGCCGACCTCACGGGCCCGCGCCGCGACGAGGTGGTGGCCCGCATCGCGCAGGCGCGCGAGGAGGGCGACCTGAAGGAGAACGGCGGCTACCACGCGGCCAAGGAGGAGCAGGGCAAGATCGAGGCCCGCATCCGCCAGCTGACCGTGCTGCTGCGCACCGCCGAGGTGGGCGAGGCCCGCGGCGCGACCGACGAGGTCGCCGCCGGCAACGTGATCACCGCCGCCATCGCGGGCAACCCGACGGTGTTCCTGCTGGGCAGCCGCGAGATCGCGGGCGACTCCGACCTGGACGTCTACAGCGAGGGCAGCCCGCTGGGCGCCGCGATCCTGGGCGCCAAGGTCGGCTCGACCGTGTCGTACACCGCGCCGAACGGTCGCGTCATCGAGGTCGAGATCCAGAAGGTGGAGCCCTACACGGGCTGAGCCGCCCTGCTCCCCGGCGCGCCCTGCGGATCCGGGCGGCACCGGCGCCTCCGGGCGCGATCGGACGCCCGTCCCGGCCCGGACGCGCCGGACGCGCCCGGAAGCACGACGGCCGGCGGCACCCGCCGAGTCAGACGGCGATGACGCGGGGCGAGTAGCCCGCGGCCTCCAGCTGCTCGAGCAGCGCCGCCTGGTGCGCGCGGCCGCGGGTCTCCATGGCGATGTCGATCTGCACCTCGCTGATCTGCATGCCCGCGCCGTGGCGGGTGTGCAGCACCTCCACGACGTTGGCGCCCGCCTCCGCGATCAGCTGCGACACCACGGCCAGCTGACCGGGGCGGTCGGGCAGCCCGATGCGCAGCGTCATGTAGCGGTCGCTGGCGACCAGGCCGCGGCTGATGACGCGCTCCATCATCAGCGGGTCGATGTTGCCGCCCGACAGCACGACCACCGTGCTGCCCGGGTCCGTGATGCGGCCAGAGAGCAGCGCGGCGACGCCCACGGCGCCCGCCGGCTCGACGACCAGCTTGCCCCGCTCCAGCAGCACCAGCAGCGCGGTCGCGGCCTCGTCGTCACGGTCAGCGACGACG
>JAKONM010000343.1 GCA_022701925.1 Microbacteriaceae bacterium | reverse complement strand
CGCTCCTGCCCGTCGCCTGAGCGGCGGCGGTCATCGCCTCGGGGACAGGCGCGGCGAGGGAGCCGCGGTCACCCCTCGGCAGCAGGATCGCGCAGCTTGTCGGGAACGCCTCGTACTCGCTCTACCTGTGGCACTTCCCCGTCTTCGTCTTCGCAAGCGTCACCTTCGCCGGCATGCCGAAGCACCTGGTCGCCGTCTCCGTCGTCCTGACTGCGGTGCTCTCGTTCGCCTCCTACCGCTGGATCGAGAAGCCGGTGCTCGCGCGCGGGCCGAGGCTGCGGCTGCTCAAGCCGGCGATGGCCGGAGCGGGGATGCTCGCCTTCTGCCTGGTCGCGGCGCAGGTTGCGCCGACGGCCCCGGCCCTCGCCGCGCAGGGCGCCGCGGTGACGCGGACGGCACCTGACGCGGCGGCGCGGGCACGTTGGCAGCAGGTCGACCTCGCCGCGATCGCGCGGTCCTGGCCACGGCTGACGCCCTCGATGGATGCCGTCGGACTGCGGGACGTGGCTCCGGAGTGGCGGGATCACGCCTGCGCCGGTCTGCGCGACGAGAGCGGCGCGGAGCGGGCCGCGCGCTGGAAGCGCTGCCTCTTCGGCGACGCGGGCGCGACGAAGCTGGCGGTCGTCGTCGGGGACTCGATCTCGATCAGCTGGGTGCCGGGCCTCCGCGCGGCGCTCGAGCCGCGCGGATACCGGTTGCAGGTGATGAGCATCGAGCAGTGTCCCTCGACCGATGTCGCGGTGAACGCGACCGACGGCTCCACCCTGACGAGCTGCGACACCGCCAGGGAGGCCGCGTTCGCTCGGATCGACGCGCTGCGCCCCGATCTCGTCATCGCCTCCAAGACGCCGATGACCCTCTTCCGCCTCCGCGACGGAGCGACGGACGCGGCAGCGACGGCCGAGTGGCAGGCCGGCGAGAGCCGGACGGTCGCGCGACTGGCCGCGGCCGCCGGGCGGGTCGTCGTGCTGCTCGCTCCGCCGGTCCGCAGCGGACCGCCCTGCGCTCCGAGGGGCGGCCCCGCCACCTGCCTGCTCGACCGGCCGTACGCGTACACAGCGGTGGCTGCGGCCGACGGCCGTTCGGTCACCGCGCCCGGCGCGCGGATCATCGACACCACGTCCTGGTTCTGCTCCCAGGACGGCCTCTGCCCGTCGTTCGTCGGCGCCTCACCGGTGCTCGCGGACGGCGAGCACCTGACCGGACCGCAGTCCCGCAGCCTGGCGCCCGTGCTCGCGGAGGCGATGGGGCTCGGCGGCTCGTGAGAAGGTTCCGGCCGAGCGTCTGACCCGCGCGCGGCCGAGCCCGGCTGGAGCGGACCCTCCAGAACTCTCGACCGTCGTCAGCCGAGGTGCGCGAGCCGCTCGCTCAGCAGCGGGGTGAGCGTTCGAGCGAAGTCCGTCGTCATGTGGTCGCGATCGCCGACCGTGACCAGTCCACCCAGCACGGTGTGGCAGGCGGCCGAGTCGCATCGCACCCCGTTGAGATCAACCCAGGTGAGCGCGGGCCGGCGTCGAGCGTCGCGGTTAGCTCGAGCGGATCGGGCCGCAACGCCGTGCCCGCCGGAGTCGTGCACGGGACGTCACCCGGCGTCGCGAGGATGCAGTCCGGGACCAAGCCCAGACCGAACCGCGGCGTATCTGCCAGCACCGCCACTTCGGCCCCGGCGTCGGTCCAGGTCCGCCAGAGTGAGGTGAATGCCGAAAGGGGGAGCGCGGAACCGTCCGGTCCCGCATACGAGCTCGAGTATGCCGAGGTCAGGACGGCATCGTAGCCGCCGGCCTCGACGGAGGACGCCACCGCGGATCGCCACGCAGAGCAGGATGCGCTCGCATCAGGGAACTCGACGGAGACCAGGGGCTGCGCCGGGGCCACGATCGGGCAGGACGACTTGAGGTACAGGTCGACGTGCCAGCCGCGTGCGTCGGCGATCTGGGCGAGCGGGTCGACCCACTGACCCGCGTGCGAATCGCCCACGAGCGCCACGCGGGTCGTCGAGGTCCCGGCGCGCGCTCCGAACGAGCAGGTCCGGAGGGCGGCCGCGTCGCGGTCCTCGATGCAGTAGATCCCGGAGCGCTCCCCGGACACGTGCATGCGGGAAGGCGCGCTGAGCACGGCCTCATCGGCCGGCCTCGCGTGAGCGGGACGGCACGACGCAGCGTTCACGAGCACGGCGGCGCCCGCGCAGCCCGGGTCGACCGACGGAGCCGCGGACGCCGCGTGGGAGACGTAGCCCGCTCCCGCAGCCGCAAGGAGGCAGACGACGACGGCGCTCGACACGACGAACGCGCTCGCGCGGCGACCGTCCCTGGGCGCGGGGGCGCCCTCCGCGTGCGGAGCCCCCATGAAGCGCTGCTCGATGTGGATCCGGGTGAGGTAGGCGAGCATTCCCGTGAGCACGAGCAGCAGCAGCTTCGTCAGGAAGGGGATCGTTCCGCCCCCGAGTGCCGTCGCGGCCACGAGGAGCGGCCAGTGCCACAGGTACACGGAGTAGCTGCTGGCGCCCAGCCACCGCACGGGCGCCGCACCGAGCACCCGGTCGGCCTTGCCCGCCGATGCCGATCCGAAGAGGATCACGGTGCCCGCCGCGAGCACCGGGAGGATCGCGGCGGCCCCCGGTCCTCCCTGCGCGGGCGTATAGAGGCCCATGCACGCGACCAGCACAGCCCCTGCACCTGCTGCGACCAAGGCGGAGTACCGACGAGGGATCCACTCGACGGGAAGCACCGCGCACAGCGCTCCGACCGCGAACTCCCATGCGCGTAGCGGGGTGGAGTAGTACGCGGACGCCAGCGTCGGTGCGAGCGCGACCGCGAAAGAGATCGAGATAGCACCGATCCCGGCGACGGCGACGGCGACGGCGCGGCGCACGACGAGGCGACGGCGGAGGAGCGCCGCGGCAGCGATCAGGACGAGTGGCCAGACGAGGTAGAACTGCTCCTCCACCGACAGCGACCACAGATGCGTGAGCGGCGAGGTGTCGACCGACCGGGCGAAGTAGTCGGACGACTCGGCCGCGAGAGCCCAGTTCTGGACGTAGAACGTCGATGTGACCATGTGCTGCGCGAACTGCAGCCATTGCGTCTTGGGCAGCACGAACCCGCCCAGCACCGCGGTCGCCGCGACGACGGTGAGCGCGGCGGGCAGCAGGCGGCGGACTCGGCGCATCCATAACCTGCTGAGGCCGATGCGCCCGGTACCCGCAAGCTCCCGAATGAGATGACCCGTGATGAGGAAGCCGGAGATCACGAAGAAGACGTCGACGCCGAGGTAGCCGCCCGTGAGGCGCTCCGGCCAGAAGTGCTCCACGACCACCGCGCGGACGGCGAGCGCGCGAAGTGCCTGGATGTCGGTGCGACGGACCGGCGGCGCCGGGTGCGCTGGCGCGGACATCGGTACTCGGGCGGGCGGACGCTCGATGACCGATATCGGCTCGAACCTAAGCGGGGCCTTCGGCGGACGCATGGAGGCGCGCGGCGCCGCAGCGATGGGCTGCGGCTGCGCGCGAGCAGGCCGGAACGGCCACGCGGTGCGCCGCCTCCTCGGATCCGAGCGGACCGGGTCGTCCCGCGCTCGGCTGGGTGATCACGGGGAGGTCTGGGCGGTGGACTCACCGCCCCATCCAGTGCATCGCGATGGCCGTCCCTCCGCTGCCGTCCGGCACCCAGCCGACGCGCACCGGTCCGTCGAACACGATGGAGATGATCCGCGGCTGCTCGATCAGGTCCGCTGGCATGTTCTCGAAGAGCATCGCGCCACCCGTCAGCGGCAGGGTCTCGGTCGACCCGAGCACCGTCCTGGTGCCAGACGAGCTCGTCACGGTGACGGTCGCGCGCACCACCTGCTCCGCCTGCGTCGGCTGCACGATCATCGAGATCGCGGAGAGCGTGCGATCGCGGACCCCGTCCGGCGCCCGCAGGGTCACCGCGTAGGCCCCGCTCGACTGACGCAGGATCGGGCGGAACTCCAGGCTGGCGGGGACCCCGACTCCGAGCGACTCGCAGCCCCGTCCGTAGGCGGCCCAGCCGAACGGCGCGGTCGGGATGCATACGACCGGCTGACCGCTTGCAAGGGCGGGCGCCATCGTCTGCCACTTCGACACGTCCGTCGAGGGGGCGACGTTCTGGCTGTTGACCCCCGCGGAGTAACGGATCCAGCCCGAGGCGCCCAACCAGCCGACGAAGACGACGATCGCCGCCACGCGGAGCACGGGCCCGACCGCGAGACGCAGACGCGTCCTGGCGAAGCGGGTGGCGCGGCCGAGCGCCGACCTGGACAGGGGCGACTCGGTCACGACGGCGGCCACGCCTGCTGCGGCGATCAGGACCCCGATCATCGCCACGACGACCCGACGGTCGAACACGACCATCGAGGTCATGGCGAGGTCGCTGGTGAACCAGTTGGCGTAGACCACAGAGTTGAGCAGCATGTCCGCCGCGACGAGGCTGAGTCCGGCGACGATCACGGCGCTCGCCCTCGACCGACCGAGGAGGGCGACGACGACGAACGCGATCAGCACGAGCGCGCCGGCCGCCGTGCTCGCGGCGGACGGCTGCCCGCCGTTCGGTGCGAGGACGAAGCGGCCGATGAACCCCAGGGTGTACTTCGCCGCCGTGACGACCTTCTCGGGCAGCGGCGCGCTCGGCGCCTGCTGCAGAAGGCTGTCGGGCAGCGTGGAGCTGATGGCGAGCCGGACGATCTGCACCGCGGCGGCGAGCACCGAGACCGCCGCGATCGCCCGGAAGCGACGACCGGACACCAGGGCGGCGACCACGATGATGGGCAACGCGGTCAGCACCGCGGGCTTCGAGATCAGCAGGATCGGCAGGATCCAGGCCGACCTGGGCACCTCGCGACCGACGAGCGCGAGCGCGCCGATGAACACCGCGGGCACCACGACCACGTAGGTGAAGTTGATGTAGCCGCGCGTCTCGAAGTCGAGCACGAGCAGGATCGCGGCGCTGAGCGCGAAGCGCAGCACGTCGTTGCCGATCAGAGGCCTGAATGCGGGCAGGCAGATCGAGCCGATCAGCACCGCCGTGAGCACCAGCGCCGTACCGGTGTAGTAGTACGGGATCGCCCCAGGCGGGAGGCCGAGCGCCCAGCCGGCGAGGCCGATGATGCGCTGCGGCAGAGGGATGTAGCCGGCGTCGACGGCGAGCAGCTGTAGCCGGGCGCCCATCGTCTGGGTGGTCGCGTAGTAGTTGCTGGACATCTCGGCGTACATCTCGCCGCCGAGGATCGAGCGCGGGCGGGTGAGCAGCTGCTGCGCGACGTAGAGGAGCGGCGTCGCCGCGAAGAGGAGGTGGGCGACGGCCGATCGACCTGTCGGCATCGGCGCCGAGCGCGCGCCGACCAGGCGGTCCCGACCTCGTCGCAGGGCGTGCTCGACCCGAGCGACTCGACTGCGGGCGTCGACGCGGTCTCGGTGCGGCGTCAGCCGGGCGACCGCGGCCTGAGTCACCTCCCGCGCGCCGCTGAGGACCTTCGTCACGCCGCTGCCTCGAGGACCTTGTCCGCCGCACGCTCGATGTCGGCGAACTCGGTCCAGCCGGCGTGGTGCTCGTTCTCGCTGTCCTCCCGGACGAAGCCGCGTCCCTCCTCGATCAGTCCGAGCTCGACGAGCGCGCTCACCGGGGCATCGATGTCGCGGTCGCCGATGAACCAGACCGATCTGCGAGCGGGCGCGGCGACGCGCTCGAACAGCAGCTTGAAGGGGTCGAGGCTCGACTTCTCCTCCGGCGTCTCCTCCGAGCACACGACGTGGTCGATGTGCTTCGACAGGTCGAGGTAGGTCAGCTTGCGAAACTGGATCTGGGCGGTCAGGTCCGTCACGATCGCCGTGGCGACGTTGTTGTAGCGCAGCGTCTGCAGCAGGTCGAGGGCACCCGGTCGGAGGTGGGCGGTCAGCAGGTAGGTGCGCCAGTACTCCTGCTCCATCGACAGCGCGACGAGCGGGTCGCTGCGCAGCCCCATCAGCTCGAGGAACTCGTGGCAGTAGAGCAGCCGGCTGTGGCTCGACGCGACGTTGCCGAGCCGGGCCTTTACCCGGCTCCTCGCCTCCGCGAACCGCTCGCGGATGCCCGTGTCGCGGATGCCGAGCTCGGTGGTTGCGTAGCGCACGAGAGCGTTCCGGCCCGCCTCATCGCAGGGGGCGTACTCGTAGAGGGTGTCGTCGAGGTCGAAGACGACCAGGGTCGGGGCGGTGGTCATCGGGCGATCTCCCATCGGTTGCGGCGGCGCTCGAGGATCGCCAGCACGACGATCAGCTGCATGATCCCGCGGCTCTTGTCGAGCCAGCGGGCCTCGCCGACGAAGAGCTCGCCGGCACGGACGATCAGGGCGTTCGCGAGGGCCTCGGTGTCGGCCCGCTCGAGCTGCTCCGGATGGATCGTGAACCGCAGGACCCCTGGGGTGTCCAGGTACTCGATCGTGGCGGCGCAGCCGGCGATCGAGATCAGCGCGCGCTGCAGGCGCTCGGCGAACGAGAAGTCGCGCAGGTCCGCCACCAGCACCAGGGGGACAGCCCCCTGCCGGACCTCGTCGACGTCCGGCAGCGGCTGTGCGGGCTCGATCCGGAAGACCACGTCGGCGAGCGCGGCCTGCGGCTCGATGTACCGGCCGGCGTGCTCGATCCGGCGGTCCATCGACGCGACGACCGTCTCGAGCGATTGCTGCCGCTCCCCGACGTCTCGATTGATCTTCAGTTGCCGCCGCAGCCGCTCGTCCATCGAGGTGAACACCGTGAGGTCGGTCGCGCGTCGCACCTCGGCGGAGGTGAGCGCATGCAGCCCGTTGATGACCACGAGCTCGCGGTGGCGGATGGGGCGCTGCTTGGTGAAGCGGCCCCGCGTGTGGTCGTAGTGCTTGGCGACGACGCCCTTGCCGCGCATGAGGCTGAGCGCGTCCTGCGTCATCGTGCTCAGATCGTTGGCCGCGGGGTGCAGGTGCGTGGTGTTCTTCCACATCGGCGCACCCCGCTCGTAGTGGTGGTAGTCGTCACCCATCAGGAACGCGGTCGCCTCCTCGCCGAACACCGACGCGAGCGAGACGCAGAGCGTGTCCTTGCCTGTGCCGCTGTCGCCCGCGATCGCCACGGAGAGAGGCGCCCCGCTCAGCCGGTAGACGTCCCAACGTGCCCGCGCGCCACGGAAGACCATGATGAGGCTCACCGTGCCGAGCGCCACCGTGGCCGTCGCGAGCACCGGCCCAAGGCTGCCGACGGAGCTCACGAACGGGCCGACGTCGTTGAAGCCCGCCGAGTCGGTACCGTTGGCGCTGCGGAGCGCCGCTCCCGACGCGCGCAGGCTGAGCGTCACCGTGGCGACGGCCCAGAACGCCCAAGTCACGAGCACGGGCCGGTAGCCGCCCTCGACCGCCAGCATCGCCAGGAACGGGACGGCCCAGACGTACCAGCCGGGGCTCGCCGGAGCGAGCAGCGTGGTGGCCGTGAGCGCGACGCCGATCAGCATCTGGACCAGGTCGGGGTTGCTGCGAGTCCAGCGGTACTGCAGTCCGAGGATGCCGGCGTAGACCAGCGGGAGCACCACGATCACGAGCCCCGGCCCGAGGTCCACGGAGTATGCGATCGCCGACATCAGCGTGGGCGTCCCCAGCACCATCTGCCGGTACCCGGGGAGCAGCGCGGGGAGGACAGCGACGACGAGACCGGGCAGTAGCCCGAGGATGTAGGTGCGTGCGTTCGGGCGCCAGCGCGCGTTGCGGAGCAGGAAGATAAGGATGATCGGCGGTACCAGCGCGGAGGACAGTTTCGTGGCTATCGCGACCCCGCCGAGCACCCCGGCGAGCCGCCACCGCCGCCTGCCGAGCGCGAGCGCGCCGCCGAACATGAGGGCGGTCGGCACGAGGTCGAGCTGGCCGTGGACGTACGTCGCATAGATGACGACCGGGGACAGGGCGAACAGGATCGCGGCGGCCCGAGGACGGCGCGCGAAGCGGGCGAGCAGCAGGCAGGTGGCCGCGTCGATGGCGAGCAGGCCGATCCCGATGCCCAGCTGAAACGCCCAGCCGGTCGGCAGCCACGCGGTGATCCCCGTCCAGGACGCGAAGTACAGGAACATCGGCGGGCCGTAGGGGAACGCGTCAGACCGGCCCCCGGCGTCGAGGAACGACTGCCACGGATCGATCGACGGATGTGCCCAGAAGTGCTGGAAGAACGGCACGAACCAGGCGGAGTCCACCTCCGGCATGACCACGAGGACGATCACCAGACGGAT
>JAKONM010000327.1 GCA_022701925.1 Microbacteriaceae bacterium | reverse complement strand
GGACTTCCTGCACCAGTGACGCCGCGCAGCCCCGGGTGCATGCCGGCGTCAGGAGTCCGGGGCCGCGGCGGGGTTCATCCAGAACGGCGACCAGTGGTACCCGTCCGGGTCGTCGAACTGCCGCTGGTACATGAACGGGTACTCGTCGGTGTCGCCGATCCGCCCGCCCGCGGCAGCTGCCCGCTCGAGCAGGTCGTCGACTGCCTGGCGGCTGTCGAGGTCGAACGACACGGTGACCTTCGACGGGGTGTCCGGACCGCCGATCAGGTCCTCGGTCCCGCCGACGCTCGCGTACAGCTCGCGGCTGGTCAGCATGACGTGCTGGTCGGGCGCGATGACGACGCAGGTCGCCTGCTCCCCGGACATGTCGGCCCGGATCGACCAGCCGAGGGCGGTGTAGAAGGCGGTCGCGCGCTGGACGTCGGCGACCGGGCAGGCGATGAAGAGGCTCACGGCAGCGACGCTGGCGCAGCGGGCGGGAGCAGTCAAGGCCTGCGTGCGGGCCGCGCTTGAGGGGGTGCAGCGGGCCCTCGGAGGTGCCGCGACGGTCGATCAGGCCGGGGTGATGCGGCGGGAGGGCACCGGGCTGGAGTAGACGACGTTCGTGGTGATGCCGCCGAGCGTCGCGAGGCGACCCGTGATGCGCTCCAGGTCCCGCATCGAGCGCGCCAGCACCTTGATGATGAAGCAGTCCGCGCCGGTCACGTGGTGCGCCTCGATGATCTCGGGCACCGTCTCGACCAGGTCGTGGAACGGCTTGTAGTTGCCGGACGGGTAGGCGAGCCGTACGAAGGCGGTCACCGCGTAGCCGAGGGCCTCCGGGTCGACCGTGATCGAGTACCCGGTGATGACGCCGGAGTCGGTGAGGCGGCGCACCCGGTCGGCGGTGGCGCTGGGGGAGAGGCTGATCGCCCGGGCCAGCTGCGCGACGCTGCTGCGACCGTCCTGCTGCAGGTGCTCGATGATCGCGTGATCGGTCGCATCGAGCTGCAGCCGGGGGATCGAGGGCACGAGCGCGAAACTACCGTCGATCCGAGGGCGGACGGCTTGTCCTGCCGGGGACGGGGTGTTCCCTCCCGGCCGAGCACCGGGTTCGCTGGAGGGCATGATGACGCCCCACGCCTCCGCCGTCGAGTTCTTCGCCGCGAAGCTGCAGTTCGAGATCGACCCGGCCGACCTGGTCGCCGAGCGCGCGAGCGGCACCTCGCCGCTGGTGATCGACACCCGGTCCGCCGCCGCCTGGAGCCGAGGGCGCATCCCCGGCGCCGTGCACGTGCCGGGTGCGGAGCTGGCCGACCGCATCGGCGACCTGGCGCCCGATCTCGACAAGCCGATCGTCGTCTACTGCTGGGGCCCGGGCTGCAACGGCAGCACGCGCGCGGCCCTGACGCTGGCGCGGCTCGGCCACCGGAACGTCCGCGAGCTGATCGGCGGGTTCGAGTACTGGTCGCGGGAGGGCCTGGCGACCGTCAGCGACGCGGGCCGCGGTCGACTGGCGCCGGACCCGCTGACCGCGCCGGTGCCGTGACGGCGGCCCCGGCTATCGTCGTCGGGCCCCGTCCGGCACGCCCCCGACCGCGACCGCGGGCCGACCCGGAGGGATCGCATGAGGACCCATCACGTCCGCCCGCACCGCAGCGACGAGGACTTCCCGCGCGAGCAGCACCTGGCGCAGGCCGTCGCCCGTCTGGCCGCGGACCCCGTGCCCGTGGACGACGACGTGGCGGAGATGGTCGTGAACCGCGTCATCGACAACGCCGCCGTCGCCGCGGCCTCCCTGAGCCGGGCGCCCGTCGTCTCCGCCCGGGGGCAGGCGGAGGCGCACCCCGGCTCACCCGGCGCCACGGTGTTCGGGATCGAGGGCCGCTTCTCACCGGAGTGGGCGGCGTGGGCCAACGGCACGGCGGTGCGCGAGCTTGACTTCCACGACACGTTCCTGGCCGCCGAGTACTCGCACCCCGGCGACAACATCCCGCCGATCCTGGCCGTCGCCCAGCACGCCGGCGCCGACGGCGCGGCCCTGCTCCGCGGCGTCGTCACCGGGTACGAGGTGCAGATCGACCTTGCGCGCGCCATCAGCCTGCACCGGCACAAGATCGACCACGTGGCCCACCTGGGGCCCAGTGCGGCCGCGGGCATCGGCGCGATGCTCGGCCTGGACGTCGAGACGATCTACCAGGCGGTCGGCCAGGCGCTGCACACGACCACCGCCACCCGGCAGTCGCGCAAGGGGCAGATCTCCACCTGGAAGGCCAGCGCGCCCGCCTTCGCCGGCAAGGCCGCGATCGAGGCGGTCGACCGGGCGATGCGCGGCCAGACCAGCCCCGCGCCGATCTGGGAGGGCGAGGACGGCGTCATCGCGCAGCTGCTCGACGGTCCGGAGGCGGCCTACGAGGTCGGGCTGCCGGAGGCGGGGGAGCCGAAGCGCGCGGTCCTGGCCAGCTACACGAAGGAGCACTCCGCGGAGTACCAGGCGCAGGCCTGGATCGACCTGGCGCGGCGCCTGCGCGCCGAGCACCCGCGGCTGCTCGAGCCCGGCGCGGTGGAGCGGATCGTGCTGCACACCTCGCACCACACCCACGTGGTCATCGGGTCGGGGGCGGGGGACCCGCAGAAGTACGACCCGACCGCCAGCCGCGAGACGCTCGACCACTCCGTGCCGTACATCTTCGCCGTGGCGCTGCAGGACGGCGTCTGGGACCACGTCGCCTCCTACGCGCCCGAGCGGGCGGCGCGGCCGGACACCGTGGCGCTCTGGCAGTCGATCAGCTCCACGGAGGACCCGGACTGGACACGCCGCTACCACTCCCTCGACCCCGCGGAGCAGGCGTTCGGCGGCCGCGCCGAGCTGTCGCTGACGGACGGCAGCACCGTGGTCGCGGAGATCGCCGTCGCCGACGCGCACCCGCTGGGCGCCCGGCCGTTCGCCCGCGCCGACTACGTCCGCAAGTTCCGCATGCTGGCCGCCGGAGTGCTCGACGCGGAGGAGGTCGAGCGCTTCCTCGGCGTCGCCGAGCGGCTGCCGCAACTGCGCCCGGACGAGCTGGCCGGCCTCACGATCACGGCGCGCGGGCTGCCCGCCGCCCCGAAGGGACTGTTCTGATGCTGTCGTCCACCACCACGCCGTCCGCGAAGCGGCGCGCGTTCCGAGCGGGCCTGGCGAGCGGGACGATCCAGCGGTTCCCCGGCGCCTTCACGCCGCTGTCGACGCGGCTGATCCAGGAGAAGGGGTTCGAGGGCGTCTACCTGTCCGGGGCCGTCATGGCGAACGAGCTCGGGCTGCCGGACATCGGCATGACCACGCTGACGGAGGTGGCGACCCGCGCCGCCCAGGTCGCCTCCGCCACCGACCTGCCCGTGCTGGTCGACGCCGACACCGGCTTCGGCGAGCCGATGAACGCGGCCCGCACCGTGCAGGCCCTGGAGGACGCCGGCGTCGCCGGGCTGCACATCGAGGACCAGGTGAACCCGAAGCGCTGCGGGCACCTGGACGGCAAGGACGTGGTCGACGAGACGACCGCGGTGCGCCGCATCCGCGCCGCCGTGGCCGCTCGCCGCGACCCGGACCTGGTCGTCATGGCGCGCACCGACGTGCGCGGGGTCGAGGGGCTACCGGCCGCGCTCGACCGCGCGAAGGCGCTGGCCGATGCGGGCGCGGACGCGATCTTCGCGGAGGCGATGGGCACGCTGGAGGAGTTCGCGGCCATGCGGGCGGCCGTCGACGTGCCGATCCTGGCCAACATGACCGAGTTCGGGAAGAGCGCCCTGTTCACCGTGCAGCAGCTGCAGGACGTGGGCGTGGACATGGTGATCTTCCCCGTCTCGCTGCTGCGCATCGCGATGGGCGCGATCGAGCGGGGCCTCGACGAGCTGGCGGCCGCGGGCGGCCTGCAGGCGCAGGTGCCGACCATGCAGACGCGGGCGCGACTGTACGAGCTCGTCGACTACGCGGCATACGCTGCGTTCGACGACGGCGTCGCCTCCTTCGACCTGCGGAACAACCGCGCGGAGTAGCCGGTCGTCCCGGACAGCGGAGGAGCGAAGGTGCCCGACACCGAGATCAGGAAGGGCCTCGCCGGGGTCGTGGTCGACACGACGGCGATCTCCAAGGTCGACCCGGAGACGAACTCGCTGCTCTACCGCGGCTACCCGGTGCAGCAGCTGGCGGAGCGGTGCTCGTTCGAGCAGGTCGCGCACCTGCTGTGGCACGGCGAGCTGCCCGACGCCGAGCAGCTGCGGGCCCTCGAGCGCGCCGAGCGGGCCGGTCGGGCGCTGCAGCCGCGGGTGCGGGCGGTGATCGACGGCTGCTCGACCTCCGCGCACCCCATGGACGTGCTGCGCACCGCGGTCAGCCTGGTCGGCGCGGACGATCCGCAGGCCGCGGACGACGGCCGGGACGCGGAGCTCGCGAAGGCGCTGCGGCTGCTGGCCGCGATCCCCGCGATGGTGGCCTACGACCAGCGGCGCCGACGCGGCCAGGAGCCGGTGGAGCCCCGGGACGACCTGGACTTCTCGCGCAACTTCCTGTGGATGACCTTCGGCGAGGAGCCGACCGACGTCGCCGCCGACGTGTTCCGCATCTCGATGGTGCTGTACGCCGAGCACTCCTTCAACGCCTCCAC
>JAKONM010000257.1 GCA_022701925.1 Microbacteriaceae bacterium | reverse complement strand
CCGGCGCTGATGAACGACTTCGTCTCGATGCAGAAGGACGTGGGGCTGATCAGCGTGCTCGGCGTCGTCGACGTGATCCGGCAGGCCGGCATCGAGGTGCCGAACTCCTACAACTACACCGCCTACGTGGTCGCGGGGCTGCTGTTCGTGCTGCTGAGCCTGCCGTTCATCCGCGTCACCGACCTGCTGGAGCGGCGCGCCCGCGCCCGTGAGCTGCAGGGGAGCGTCGTGTGAGCGCGCCCGTTCAGCCGGTGCTCCGCGCGGAGGGGGTCGTCAAGGCGTTCGGGGACCACGTGGTGCTCGACCACCTGGACGTCGAGGTGGCGCAGCACGAGGTCGTCGTGCTGATCGGCGCGTCCGGCTCCGGCAAGTCGACGCTGCTGCGCACGATCAACCTGCTGGAGCCGATCGACGACGGCCGCATCCTGCTGGGCGGCGAGGACGTCAGCGATCCGCGCGTCGACGCCGACGCCGTGCGCGCCCGCATCGGGGTGGTCTTCCAGCAGTTCAACCTGTTCCCGCACCTGACCGTGCTCGACAACGTGACGCTGGCGGCCCGCCGCGTGCACCGCACGCCGAAGGCGCAGGCGGAGGAGACCGGGCGGCGCCTGCTCGAGCGGGTGGGGCTGGCGGAGAAGGCGGGCGACTACCCCGACCGGCTCTCCGGCGGCCAGCAGCAGCGGGTCGCGATCGTGCGGGCCGTGGCCACCGACCCGCAGCTGCTGCTGCTCGACGAGATCACCAGCGCGCTCGACCCGCAGCTGGTCGGCGAGGTGCTCGACCTGGTCGCCGAGCTGAAGCAGGGCGGCTCCACGATCCTGATGACGACCCACGAGATGCACTTCGCGGAGCACGCCGCCGACCGCGTCGTGTTCCTGAAGGACGGGCGCATCGTGGAGCAGGGCCCGCCGGCCCAGGTGCTGCGCGATCCGCAGCACGAGGCGACGCGCGCCTTCCTCAGCCGCCTGCGCCCGCGCTGACCCCTCCCGCCCGTCCTCCTCGATCTGCGGTTCCTCCGTGCATCTGCGGGCCGTCCACCGGCCGCAGACGCGCGGAGCACCCGCAGATCGGAGGCCGCACGCGCTCCCGTGGCGTCTGGCGGGTGACTGCGGAGTAGTACGAGGTCCGGCGGCGGCTCGACACGGGGGAGCTGCACGTCGACCACGGACCCGGCCTCGAGGCGCTGGAGGCGGAGCGCACGGCGGGCGAGGAGCTGGTGCACGACTTCACCCTGACCCGGCCCTCACAGACGGCGGAGCGGGAGCGGATCCTGCGCGACCTGTTCGGCTCGATCGGCGAGGGCGTGTGGATCGAGCCCGCCCTGCGGGTGTCCTGCGGCTCGCACACGCACCTGGGCTGGCACGTCTCCGCGAACTTCGGCCTGGTGCTGGTGGACGACGCCGACGTGCGCATCGACGACCGCGTGCTGCTCGGCCCGAACGTCGTGAGCACCACCGAGGGGCACCCGATCGATCCCGTGGTGCGCGCGACCGACGCGCACTTCGCGTACCGCCCGCCGAGGACCGCGCCGCTCCCGCGCCGAGCGGCGCCGCGTCTCGCGGATCCGCAGTTCTTCGACGACACGCCGACGCGGAGGCCCGCCACTGCGGCGTGTCGACCTGCTTCTGCGGATCCGCGCACGAACTGCGGATCCGCGAGCCTGCGGACTAGGCCCGGGCCGCGCGGTCGGGTGGGAGGAGCACCCGAACCGGGGATGCCGGCACCGTCGGGCCGCGTGGTTCGATCCCTGCACACCGCAGCGCGAGGAGCCCGCATGGACGCGATCGACCCGGACGACCAGCTGGTCGTCGCGCCCGACGCGGGTCAGCAGCGCTGGATCGCCGAGCAGCTGGCGGTGCTGCGGGACGTCGGCGTCGCTCCGGACCTGAACGCCCTCGAGGAGTGCTTCGCCGAGCAGCACGCCGAGTGGTGGTCCGCTCCCGAGCAGGACCGCCGGGACCCCGCCGCCGCCATCGCCGCGGTCGGCGTGGGCTGGGGCCAGGCCCTGGTGGACGCCGTCGGGCTGCGCTGGGCGATCGTGCACGACCGCACCGGCACCGACCTCGCAGTCGTCGACGAGGCCGGCGCGGTGGTGCTGTACCCGGTCGGTGCGATCGCCAAGCGCTGGGACGACCGCCGGGGCTCGCTCGCCGGCATGGGCGAGCGCCTGCTGCAGCAGGTGCGCGGCGTCCGCACCGCACCGCTCGTCTGAGCCCGGTCAGTCCCGCGGGTCCAGGGCGGCGTCGAGCGCCCGGGCCAGCACCGCGGCGTCGCCCGCGCCCTTCACGCGCGCCCGCAGTCGGCCGTCGCCGTCCAGCACCAGCACGCTGGGGGTGCGGGTGACCGCGTAGCGGCCGGCGAGGTCGCCGTGCCGGGTCAGGTCGACCTCGGCCAGCGCCGTGCCGGGGTGCGCCTGCGCCAGCCGGGCCAGGTGCGACCGCACCGCCGTGCTGCGGTCGTCCTGCTGGGAGGTGAGCAGCAGCAGGGTCGCCGCGCCGCCGAACGAGCCCTCCGGCAGCCGGACGTCCGCGGGCAGCACCTGCTCGCCGCTGCCGGGCCGCAGCGTGCCGTCGCCGCGCCACCACAGCCACCCGACGACGCCGGCGACCGTCGCGGCGACCAGCACGACCACGAGGACCACCAGCGGGGTCACGCCGCCTCCACCACGGCGTCGCGGTCGGGCAGGGCCAGGAAGCGGCGCACGTCGGCGGCGTCCCGCAGCAGCGCCCGCTCGGCGGACCTCGGCAGCGGTGCGAAGGGCGCGATGCGGATGCGGCCGCCGTCGACGCGCCACAGCCCGACGGCCCGTCCGTCGACCAGCGCTGTGGAGCGGAAGACCCCGCCCGCGACCACGGCGCCGTCGTGCTCGCCGAGCACCGGCCGCCGGGACCGCCAGCCGTGCAGCAGCGGGTCGAAGTTGCCCAGCAGCCGGGTCGGCGCGGGGTCGGGGGAGGGGCGGTCGACCAGGTCGACCAGGTCGTCGTCGTCCGGGGAGGGGACCGGCCGCGTCCGGTCCGTCAGCGCGCCGAAGCCCGCTCGGGCGTCCCGCAGCGGCAGTCCTGCCCAGTACGCCAGGTCGCGGGGGGACGCCGGTCCGTGCGCGGCCAGGTACCGCTCCGCGAGGCGCGCCAGCAGCACCGGCCGTTCCGGCAGCGCGGGCGCGGGGCCGAGGTGCTGCTCGGCGAGCACCATCCGGTGGTCGCCGCCGACCACCGGTCCGCGGATCACGTGGTGGCGCAGGGAGGCGGTGAGCAGCACGTGCACCAGCGCCTGGCCGGCCACCGGCACCCCGGCGGCCGCGACCGCGGTGCGCAGGTCGTCGCGGCCGAGCGCGCCGCGCTCCTGCAGCGCCTCCACGACGGCCGCGACCCCGCGGTCGGTCGCCTCCGGCGCCACGCCCTCCTGCGCCAGCCGGTTCGCCGCGGTGACGGCGAGCTGCGGCGTGGTGAGGGCGTGCAGCCAGTGGTAGTCCTCGGCCGCGACCAGGTGCAGGGTGCCGCGGTGCAGCCACGACACGACCAGGGCGCGCCGGTCGGTCAGCCCCGCGTCGACGTCGGCCGCGGTCGTCGCGTCCGTGCGCGCCCGCACGGCCAGGCGGAAGCCGCGCGGGTCCTGCCCCTGCACCGCGAGCAGGTGCCGCACCGCCTGCTCGGCAGCGGCCGGTCGCGGGCCGCTCAGCAGCTGGGCGCCGCACCGCGCGACGACCAGGGGGTCGACGGCGGCGCGGACCACGGGCGTGCTCCGGCTCAGTCGAGGACGGCGGCCCAGCCGTCGAGCACGCAGCCGTCGTGGTCGACGCCGTAGGCCGCCAGTCGCTCGACCCACTGCTGCAGGCCCGCCTCCGTGACCGAGACGCCCGGCGTCAGCCCGCTCACTCCCCAGTCGTCCAGCTCGTCCTGCGGCTCCTTGACCCCGACCTCGTACCCGGCCTCCGACCGCAGGTCCTCCGCCAGCGACTGCGCCGCCTGCTCCTGCGGCGCGCTGAAGCTGAACTCGACGCGCACCTCGGTGACGGACGTCGAGGTGACGAAGGTGGACCAGTCGTCGCTGTTCATCTGGGTCAGCTCGTCGACGATCTCCGCCAGCTCCGTCGGGTCGACGTCGCCGTCCACGTCGGGCAGGGTGTCCTCGATCGGCGTCTGCACCCCTCCATCCTGGCGCAGCGCCGGCCCCCAGGCGCCCGCCGCCAGGCTGACCGGATGCGTTTCGAGCACACGATCCTCTGGCACCTGCTGCCGCTGTCCTTCACCGGCGCGGAGCCGACGTCCGACGGGGTGCGTCACGTGCAGCACCGCCTGCCCCGGGTGACCGCGTGGCTGGACCGCGTGATCGAGCTGGGGGCGAACGGCCTGCAGCTGGGGCCGGTGTTCGACAGCGAGACGCACGGGTACGACACGACCGACCACTTCCGCATCGACCCGAGGCTCGGCGACGACGCCGACTTCGACGACCTGGTGCGGCAGGCGCACGCCCGTGGCGTGCAGGTGGTGCTCGACGGCGTCTTCAACCACGTCGGGCGCTCGTTCGAGCGGTTCCGCCGGGCGGAGGCGGGGGACCCGGAGTCGGCGCGCTGGTTCCGGCGCGAGGGCGAGGGCTGGGCGGTGTTCGAGGGCCACGGCGCGCTGGTGGCGCTGAACCACGACGAGCCGGCGGTGCTGGAGCACGTGGTGGCGGTGCTGCGCCACTGGCTGGACCGCGGCGTGGACGGCTGGCGCCTCGACGCGGCCTACGCCGTGCCGACCGCGTTCTGGCGACGGGTCGTGGAGCAGGTGCGCGCCAGCCACCCGCACGCGTTCCTCTACGGCGAGGTCATCCACGGCGACCACCGCGCCTTCATCCGGGAGTCGGCCCTCGACTCCCTGACGCAGTACGAGCTGTGGAAGGCGGTGTGGAGCGCGCTGAACGACCGCAACCTCTGGGAGCTGTCGCACGCGCTCGGCCGGCACGCCGAGCTGCTGCCGGAGGTGGTGCCGGTGACGTTCGTGGGCAACCACGACGTCACCCGCATCGCCTCCCGCCTGACCGATCCGCGCCACCTCGACCACGCCGTCGTGCTGCTGGCGACGCTGCCGGGGCACCCCGTCGTCTACGCGGGGGACGAGCTGGGGATGGAGGCGGTGAAGGAGGAGCGCGCCGGCGGCGACGACGCGATCCGACCGGAGTTCCCCGACCGGCCGCAGGCGCCGGAGGGGCGGGCGGCCGGGGTGCTGGCGCTGCACCAGCGGCTGATCGCGCTGCGGCGCCGCCACCCGTGGCTCGTCGACGCCGTGCTCGAGGTGACGGCGGTGGAGAACGAGCGGCTGGTCTACCGGCTCTCCCGCCGGGACGGCGGCTCGGAGCGGCTCGAGGTCGTCCTGAACCTGTCGGAGGCGCAGGTCGCGCCCGCAGGGGGCGAGCTGATCGAGGGCGGCACCGGCCCGCACCGCGCCGCGGTCTTCCTGACCCGCTGACCTCCGCGTGCTCCGCCGTGCACGAGTCCCGGGGCGGCGCCCGTAACCCCTGGACGACGGAGGACGCCGACCCGTGCCCTAGCGTCGGGGCATGCCCGGCGCGCTGCTGCGACAACGCTTCTCCGCCACGACGGTCGAGGAGGCCGTCGCCGCGGTCCGCGCCGTCTTCGGCGACGGGGCGGTCGCGGTGCAGCCCGGCCGCTTCGGCTTCGACGCGGTGTCCGCGGTGGACGACGGCGTCACGGTGACCCGCATCGTCTCCAGCGGCACCGACGTGCGGCTGGAGACCGGCCCGTCGCCCGAGCTGGTCGTGTTCGCGGTCCGCGAGGGCGCGCTGATCCTGCGCCGCGGCGGCGAGGAGGCGCGGCTGGAGGCCGGCGGGCTGGGGCTCGTGCCGATCGGCACCGTCGCCGAGCTGCGCTGGGACCGGGTGGCGGTGGACGCCGTCTCGATCGAGGTGTCCTCCCTGAACCGGCTGCTGGGAGCCGTGGGCCGGCCGCTGCGGCTGAACGAGGCGCGCATCCAGCCGCTGTCGGAGTCGCTGCGCGAGCTGTGGGACCGGCTGGCCCGGGTGCTCGCCGGCACCGTGCTGGAGGCGCCGGACCTGTACCAGCGCGACCTGGTGCGGGGGCAGATGATCGACGTGCTCGCCGCGACGACGATCGAGGCCTTCGGGCTGGTCGACCCCGCCGAGGCGGCGGCGGACCGGGACGACGAAGCCCTGCAGGCGGCGGAGGCCCACATGCAGTCGCACCTGGGCGACCCGATGACGGTCGGCGAGATCGCGGTCGCGGCCGGCGTCTCGCTGCGGGGGCTGCAGCTGCTCTACCAGCGCCGCCGCGCCTCGACCCCGCTGCTGCAGCTGCGCCGGATGCGCCTCGAGGCGGCGCGGCAGGTGCTCGAGTCGTCGCGCGCGGAGCCGATCGGCTCGATCGCGCGGCGGCTGGGCTACACGAACGTCGGCCGCTTCAGCGCCCACTACCGCGAGGCGTTCGGCGAGGCTCCGTCGGAGACGCGGTCCTCGCGGGTGGTGCCGGTCAGGCGGGGATGAGCAGCAGGGCTGCGGCGCCGGCCGCGAGCAGCACGGCCGCGGCGATCAGCACGGGCATCAGCCAGGGCCACCGGTCCCGCCGGCGGTGCACGGCGTAGCTGGAGCCGTCCTCCGGGGGCCAGGGCGCATCGCGCCCGGTCGGAGGCTCGGGCGCCTCGTCCGCCGCGTCGGTCATTGCGCCTCCTTCCCCCGTCGAGCAGGGTAGGGACGCCGCGGGATCGCCGCAGGGTCCTGCGCGTTCCGGCCAGACCTCACCCGTGATCGGGCCGCAGGCGCCACGGATCCCGCCGGTCCGTCGCCTGCGCCCCTGCGCGATCGGGCCTCACGACGGCACTCGGGGAACAGATCGTGCCGCACCGCGTTAGATGCACATGCATGTATTGTGGGAACCCGATCGACAGGAGCATGACCATGCAGTTCGGCGTCTTCTCGGTGAGCGACATCACCCGCGACCCGGTGACGGGCGAGACCCCCAGCGAGGCGCAGCGGATCAAGGCCGCCATCGCCATCGCGAAGAAGACCGAGGAGGTCGGCCTCGACGTCTTCGCCGTCGGCGAGCACCACAACCCGCCGTTCTTCTCCTCCAGCCCGACCACGCTGCTGGCCGCCATCGCCGGGCAGACCGAGCGGATCGTGCTGTCGACCGCGACCATGCTGATCACCACGAACGACCCGGTGAAGCTGGCCGAGGACTACGCGATGCT
>JAKONM010000241.1 GCA_022701925.1 Microbacteriaceae bacterium | reverse complement strand
ATCGCCGACGGCGTGCTGCCGGAGGAGGCGGTGCTCGGCGCTCCCGGCTGGCGGGACGAGGCGTGCCGGTTCCCGGCGGGCACCCTGCGGGCGCCGGTGCAGGGCTTCGACCTGGTGCGCAACGAGTACGGCGGCTGGCGGGTGCTCGAGGACAACGTGCGCAACCCCTCCGGCGCCGGGTACGCGATCGCGATCCGCGAGCTGATGGACGCGGTGCTGCCCGACCTGCCCCGTCCCCAGGGGCTGCTGGACCCGGCCGCGGCGCTCGAGCGGCTGCGTCGCACCGTGCTGGCCGGGTCGAAGCCGGGGTCGCGCGCGGGGTTGATGACCACCGGTCCGAGCAGCAGCGCCTGGTTCGAGCACCGCAGGCTGGCCGACGGCGCCGGTCTGCTGCTGGTGCTGCCGGACGACCTGGACGTGCGGCACGGGGCGGTGGTGCACGCGTCGACGGGGCATCGCATCGGCTCCCTCTACCTGCGGATCGACACCGAGCTGCTCGAGACGACGACGACCGACGGGCGGCCCATCGGCGCGCAGATCATCGACGTGGCCGCGGCCGGCGGGGTGAAGCTGGTGAACGCGCCCGGCAACGGGGTGGCGGACGACAAGGCGATGTACCGGTCGGTGCCCGAGCTGATCGCCTACTACCTGGACGAGCGGCCGCTGCTCGAGAGCGTGCCGACCTACCGGCTGCGCGACGAGACCGAGCGGCAGGCGGTGCTGGAGCGCATCGGCGAGCTGGTGACCAAGCCCGTGGACGGCTACGGCGGGCGCGGGGTGCTGATCGGGCCCGCGGCCGACGCGTCGGAGATCGCCGAACGCCGCCGCGAGATCGCCGAGCAGCCCGCCGAGTGGGTGGCGCAGGAGGTCGTGGCGCTGTCCTCCGTGCCGTCGCTGGAGGAGGGGATGCTGCAGCCGCGCCACGTGGACCTGCGGGCCTTCGTCTACGCGACCGGCCACCGGCCGGAGGACTGGCGGCTCGCGGAGGTCGCGCTGACCCGCGTGGCGCCGGAGGGCAGCCTGGTCGTCAACTCCTCCCGGGGCGGCGGCGCGAAGGACACGTGGATCGTGCTGCCCGACTGAGCGCCCCGTGATCGAGCCGCGCGCGGACCTGGTCCTGCTGGACCTGGACGGCGTCCTCATGGACCACCGCGCCGCGGCGCGCGCCGCGGTCGTCGCCTGGCTGGGGCCGCGGGCGACCTCGGAGGCGGTCGCAGCCTGGTTCGCCGCGCAGGACCGGCGCCTGGCGCAGTGGCGGGCCGGAGCGCTCACCTGGGCCGAGCAGCGCCGGGCTCGCCTGCGCGACGTGCTGCCGGTGCTGGGCGGCGGCGAGCGGACGGATGAAGAGCTGGACCTCCTGTTCGAGACGGAGTACCTGCCCGCCTACGAGCGGGCGTGGGCGGCGTTCCCCGACGCCCGACCGGCCGTCGACGAGCTGCGTCGCAGCGGGGTCGCGCTCGCGGTGCTGACCAACGGCTCCGAGCAGCAGCAGCGGGCCAAGCTGAGGGCGACCGGGCTGCTGGACCGGGTCGGTCCGGTGTTCACGGCCGAGGCGCTGGGCGTGCGGAAGCCGGACCCGCGGGCCTTCCTGACGGTCTGCGAGCGCCTGTCCGTGGACCCGCGCAGGACCCTGTACGTGGGCGACGAGCACGAGGTCGACGTGCTGGGGGCGCGGGGCGCGGGCCTGCAGGCGGTGCTCCTGGACCGCGACGGGACGGCGCCGCAGCAGGAGGCGGCCGTGATCCGCGGCCTCGCGGAGCTGCGCGCACTGGTGGTGCCCTCCGGCCGCTGATCGGTGCTGCCCGACCGCTCCGCGTCGCCCCGGCGGCCCTCGGCCCGACAGACTGGAGCGGTGAGCACCGCCACCCCGACGGACGACCGCACCGCCGACGCCGACCGCATCGACGCGGCCCTGCGCCTGGGCGCCGGGCTGATCGACGCGTGGGGCAGCTGGTGCCCCACCATGACGCCCGACGCGCGACGGGTCGCGTTCATCAGCGACCGCTCGGGCACGCCCGAGGTGTGGGTGCAGGAGGTGGTGCTGGAGGGCGAGGCGCCGCCCGCGACGCGCATCCCGCTGTCGGCCGACCCGGTGGTCGCCGTGTCGTGGTCCGCCGACGCGGGCTGGCTGGCCTGCACCGTCGCGACCGACGGCGGCGTGCGCACCCAGGTGTGGGTGGTGCGGCCCGACGGCACCGAGGCGCGGCGCATCGCCGGAGACGCCGAGGAGCACGCGGAGCTGGGGCCGTGGACCCGCAGCGGGCACCGGGTCGTCGTCGCGTTCCCCTCCCCCGGTCCCGGCCGGCCGACGCGGTCGTATCTGGCGGACCCGCGCACCGGCCGGCTCGACCCGCTGGCGAGCGGCGGTCTCATCCACGTGCTCGACATCACGCTGGAGGAGCGCTTCCTGATCCTGATCGACGGGGAGCGCGGGCGGCAGTTCTGCACCGTGGTCGACCGGCTGGAGGACGAGCACACGCCGCTGCTGCCGCACGGCACCGGCAGCACCGACGTGGCGCTGGTGCGCCCCGCGCCCGACGGCGACTCCGGCCCCCTGTACGCCTACCTGGCCTCCGACGTCGGCCTGAGCCGCCGCGAGCTGCTGGGACTGCCGTTCGGGCCGAACGGGCACCGCGGCGAGGTGCGGACGCTGGCGTACCGGGACGACGCCGAGCTGGAGGCCGTGGACGCGGACGACGCCGGCGCCCTGCTGCTGCTGGTCTGGAACGCGGCGGGCCGCAGCGAGCTGGAGCTGTTCCACACCGCGACCCGCCAGCGGGTGGCGATCACCGGGATGCCCGGGCTGGTCGCGACGACACCGGTGCTCTCCCGCGACGGCACCAGCGTGATCCTGGGCGTGGAGGGGCCCGAGCGGCCCCGCGAGCTGTGGCACCTGGACACGCACAGCCGGCGCTGGACCCGCATCACCGCCGCCCCGCAGCCGCGCGAGGCCCTGGTGACCCCGACCCTGGAGCACTACCAGGGCGAGGACGGGCTTCCGCTGACGGGCTGGCTGTACCGGGCGCCGCAGCCGACCGGTGCCGCCGTCGTGCACCTGCACGGCGGTCCGGAGGCGCAGGAGCGGCCCACCTTCAGCCCGCAGCACCAGGCCCTGGCCGCCGCGGGGGTCACGGTGTTCGCGCTGAACATCCGCGGCTCCTCCGGCTTCGGGCGCGAGTTCGTGCACGCCGACGACCTGGCGGGGCGCTTCGACGCCTTCGGCGACGTGCGGGCCGCGGCTGCGCACCTGGTCGAGCGCCGTCTCGCGGACGCCGGCCGCATCGGGGTGACGGGGCGGTCCTACGGCGGCTACCTGACGGTGGCGAGCCTGGCCTTCTCGCCGGGCGTCTTCGCGGCCGGCGTCGACGTGTGCGGCATGAGCGACCTCTGCACGTTCTACGAGGAGACGGAGCCGTGGATCGGCGCCGCCGCGGTCACCAAGTACGGGCACCCGGAGCGGGACCGCGCCCTGCTCGAGTCGATCTCGCCCCTGGCGTCCGCCGCCGCCATCGACGTCCCCCTGCTCGTCGCCCACGGCGAGCTGGACACCAACGTGCCGGTCGGCGAGGCCCGTCGCCTGGTCGCCGCGCTGGAGGCCCTGGGCCGACCGGTCGAGTACCTCGAGCTGGAGGGCGAGGGCCACGAGTACCGGCGGGCCGACTCCCGCAAGCACCTGCTGCGCGCCCTGGTCGGCTTCCTGGCGCGGGCGCTGGCCTGACCTCCGCCCCCGGTTCTGCCGGTGCTGCGCGCATCTGCGGCCGTCCCCCGGCCGCAGATGCGCGCAGCGACCGCACACGGGCGGCAGGCGGCGTCCCGGGTCCGTGTGACGATGGACGCGATGACGGACAGCGCCCGGGTCGACGTGTGGCTGTGGGCCGTGCGCGTCTTCCGCACCAGGTCGCTCGCGACGGCCGCCTGCAAGGCCGGGCACGTGACGATCAACGGCCAGACGGTCAAGCCCTCGCACACCGTGCGCATCGGCGACGAGGTGCGGGCGCGGCTGGCGCACGAGAAGATCCTGGGCGTGAAGGCGCTGCCGCTGAAACGCGGCGGGGCGCCGGAGGCGGCCCTGGCTATCGACGACCGCACCCCTCCCCCGCCTCCCCGCGAGGAGACGCCCGCGCAGGTGCTGCGCGACCTCGCCGCCGGCCGCCCGACGAAGAAGGACCGGCGCGAGATCACCCGCCTGCGCGGCTACTGAGGACGTCGAGGTCGGGACGAGCCCTGCGGAGGCTCTCCGGCACTCGAGCGAGCCACGAGCGCTGCAGCCTGCTGCGAGCACCTCGGCGGGCTGGAAGCGCTCCAGCAGGCTGAGAGCACCTCGGCGGGCCGTCCACGCGCAGTGGCCTGCCGGAGCGATCACGGCCGACTGCAGCGCTCCACGGTCCTGGTGCGCGTCGGGTCCTCCGGAGGCGCGGTCAGAAGTCCGGGGCGAGCGCCGCGACCTGGCGCTTGGCGGCCTCGATCGACTCGTCGCGCCCGTCGTCCCACGTGTGCTCGACGACCAGCGTGCGCACGTCGCGCACGCCGACGGTGCTGAGGAAGAAGACCGGGAAGTCGATCTGGTGGTTCCAGACGGACTCGGGCAGCGCGCTGGCGGGATCCCGGTAGGCCTGTCCGCGGGTCGCGATCACCAGCGCGCGCTCGACGTCGATGCCCGGGCCGAACGCCTCCCCGTCGAAGGTGAAGAGCAGGCCGCGCTGCGACACCAGGTCGACCAGCTGCTTGAACTTGTACGGGTACGCCCAGTTCCACATCGGCAACCCGACGACGATGCGGTCGGCGTCGGCGAACCGCTGCGCCGCCCCGGTGATCCAGTCCCAGGCCCGGGCCTCGACGTCGTCCAGCGCCTCGCCGGCGACCGACTTGTACTTCGCCTCGATGGTCCTCCGGTCGAACTCGGGCATGTCCTCGGCCCACACGTCGAGCAGGTCGACCTCGAGGTCGGGGTGCTCCGCGCGCAGGGCGTCGATGAAGGCGTCGGCCACGGCGACCGACGCGGACCGCTCGCCGCGGGGCGAGGTGACGATGTGGAGCAGGCGCATGCGCAGATCCTCCGGGAGGGCCGCTGAGCGTCCGGGTGCCGCACGGACGTCCAAGGCCCCCGCGGCTGCGCCGAGCGCGGCGCGGGGGCCCGGCTCCGGACTACTCCGGGTCGATCGGGTTCAGCACCTCGTGCTGCTCGGTCGCGTCGTCGGGGTCCTCGCCCTCCGCCGCCGACGGCTTGCCGTCCGGCTGCAGCACGATGGAGTCGTCGACGTGCTCGGGGTCCTCCCCCTCCGCCTTCGAGGGGCGGTCGGGGTCGAAGTCGGTGGGTGCGTCGGTCATGTGCGGTCCCTTCCTGTTGCGGGCGGCGACGCCGCTACTTGCCCCGGGCCGCGACCTCGAAGTCGTGGCGGGGGTCCTCCAGGTCGTCGGTCGGCGTGAGGTCGATCCGGCCCAGCGCGTCGGCGACCCAGCCGGCGAAGATGCGCACCTTGCGGTCCGTCGTCGGCATGGCCATCAGGTGGTAGCCGCGGTGCACCAGCCAGGCCGGGATCTCGCGCAGCTGCACGCCGTAGATGTTCGCGGCGCCGTGGAACAGGCCGTAGGCGGCGACGGTGCCCAGGCTGTGGTGCACGTACTTGCGCACCCGGCGGTGGCGGATCGCGCGCGGGATGCTCTCGCCCAGCAGCACCGCCTGCCGCAGCGCGTTCTGCGCGTTGGGCGGGTACCAGGCCGGCTGCGGCTTCGTCAGGTCGGGGATCTGCGCGTTGTCGCCGGCGGCCCACACGCCGCGCACCCAGGCGCCGTCCTCGCGGATCACCTGCAGCTTGGCGCTGGTGTTCACGTGCCCGCGCGGGCCGCGCGGGAGGTCCGTGTCGTCCAGCACCGGGTTGGGCTTGACGCCGGCGGTCCAGACCAGCATGCCGAAGGGCACCTCGTCGCCGTCGCTGAACTTCGCGACCGCGTCCTCGCAGCTCTTCATCGTGGTCTTCAGCCGGATGTCGATGCCGCGCTTGCGCAGCTCCTCCAGCGTCCACGCCGACAGCTCGGGACCGACCTCGGGGGCGACGCGGTCGAGCGCCTCGATGAGGATCCAGTTCGGCTCGACCCCCTTCAGCGCCGGCTGCGCCGCGATGGCCTTCTTCGACAGGTCGTTCAGCTCGCCGAGGGCCTCGACGCCGGTGTAGCCGCCGCCGATGAAGATGAAGGTCAGGTACTTCCTCCGCTCCGCCGGGTCCGTGGTGGCGGCCGCGCGGGCGACGTTCAGCAGCACCTGGTTCCGCGTGTAGGCGGCCTCCTCGATGGTCTTGAACCCGACGCCGTGCTCCGCGAGCCCCGGGGTCGGGAAGGTGCGGGTCACGGCGCCCAGGCCGACGACCACGTGGTCGTACTCGTACTGCGTCTCGCCGCCGTCGATCGGCTCGACGGTCACCGTGCGAGCCTTCGAGTCGAGCCCGGTCACGCTGCCGCGCACCACGTTCGTGTGCTTCAGCGCCTGACGCAGGTCGACCGTGACGTCGCGGGGGTTCACATGGCCGCCCGCCACCTCCGGCAGCAGCGGCTGGTAGGTCATGTAGGCGCGCGGCTCGATCAGGGTGACCTCGAGCGGCAGCTCGGAGTGCTTCTCCAGCGTCCAGGCGACGTAGAGGCCGACGTACCCGCCGCCGAGGATCACGATCTTCTGCGGTGCAGTCGGCATGCTGTCGGGGACCCCCTCTGAGGACGGCGCTCTGCCGGTCCGCGGGCCAGGCTCCCGGAGTTGTCTGGACGCTGTCTGTCGATGCCTCAGGCCGGTGGGGACGGCAGCGCCGGGCGGGGTCCGAGCCCGATGTCGACCAGCACGGTCCGGCCGCACCAGCCGCGCGCCGGCGATCGCAGCAGCCCGGCCTTCATCCCGCCGAACACGACCGTGGTGCTCGCCCGCAGCAGCGGCGGGTGCACGGAGCCGTCGTCGGCGCCGACGCCGCTCGGCAGGTCGACCGCGACGACCGCCGGGCCGTTCCGCACGGCGGCCGCGACGGCTGCGACCGCCTGTCGAGCCGGGGGTCGCAGCGCCGGCGAGGCCGCAGCGCCCGTGCCCAGCACGCCGTCGAGCACGACGTCCGCGTCGGCCGCCAATGCCGCCAGCGCGCCGGGCGCCGTGTCCGGGGCCAGCACGCGGGCCCCGGCCCGGGTCGCGGCGCGCAGCCCCTCCGGGTGCACCCGGCGCCCGAGCAGGCCGACGTCGACGGTGCAGCCGCGGGCCAGCAGCAGCGCCGCGGCGTGCAGGGCGTCGCCGCCGTTGCTGCCGCTGCCCGCCAGCACCAGCAGCCGTCCCGTGCGGCGACCCCGCTGCTCCAGCACCCCGGTGACCGCGCGGGCGAGCCCGGCAGCGGCACGGGCCATCAGCGGCTCGCCCGCCGCGAGCAGCGGCGCCTCCGCGGCCCGCACCTGCGCGACGGTCCAGGCGGTGGAGGGGTCTGCTCGCATGCGCCCATGATCCGCGCATCCGAGGGCGGCACCATGGCCCCATGAAGATCATCGTCACGGGCGGCAGCGGCAAGCTCGGCGCCGTCGTCGTCGGCCATCTGCGCGGGCTGGGCCACGAGCTGGTGGTGCTGGACCGCGCGGGCAGCGTCAAGGAGGGCATCGTGCCCGTCGACCTCACCGACGCGGGCCAGGTGCTCGACGTCGTCGCGGGCTTCGAGGAGCACCCCGGCCGCGTCGACGCGATCGTGCACCTGGCCGCGATCCCCGCGCCCGGCATGGTGCCGGACGTCGCCACCTTCCAGAACAACATCCTGTCCACCCACCACGTGCTGCAGGCCGCCCGGCGTGCGGGCGTGAGGCGCCTGGTCACGGCCTCCAGCGAGACGCTGCTGGGCCTGCCGATGGACGTGCCGCCGCCGTACATCCCGGTCGACGAGGACGTCACCGCGCCCAACAGCACCTACTCCCTGGTCAAGCACCTGGAGGAGCAGATGGAGATCGAGTTCTGCCGCTGGGACCCCGAGCTGTCGGTCACCGCGCTGCGCTTCTCCAACGTGATGCTCGAGTCGGACTACGCGGGCTTCGAGGCCTGGCAGGACGATCCGACGCTGCGGAAGTGGAACCTGTGGGGCTACATCGACGCCCGCGACGCGGCGGACGCGATCGCGAAGGCGCTGGAGGTGCGGGGCCCCGGCTTCGAGCGGTACGTCATCGCGAACGCCGACACCGTGATGCGCACGCCCAGCGCCGAGCTGGCCGCCGCCGTGTTCCCGGACGTGCCGCTGAGGAAGGACCTGCAGGGCACCGAGACGCTGCTGTCGATCGACAAGGCCCGCCGGGACCTGGGCTGGGAGCCGCAGCACTCCTGGCGCTCGGCCTGAGGGGACGGAGGGTCCGATGGTGCTGGACAAGCGGCAGAAGGACGAGCTGCCCTCGACGCTCGAGCGGTCGGAGGTGCACGCGCAGGAGGTCTACGCCGAGACGCTCGACTCGGCGCGCGAGTCGTACGGCGACGGCGAGCGGGCGCACCGCACGGCCTTCTCGGCGCTGAAGCACCAGTATGAGAAGGTCGGCGACCACTGGGAGCCGAAGGACGAGAAGGGCCCGTCGGACGCGGGCGCCGCGGAGAGCGGGCCGGGCGACCACCCGACGGCCGGCGGCGTGGACGCGAACGCGTCGAAGCAGCACCTGCTCGAGGTCGCGCGGCGGCTGGACGTGCACGGGCGCTCGACGATGACGAAGGACGAGCTGGTCGACGCGATCGGCCGGGCGAACGACCGCGAGACCAGGAAGGCGCGGGAGGGCTGATCCTCCGGCGCTCGAGGGGGCGGCGGGTCAGCGCAACGACACCGAGGCGACGGCCCACACGCGGCCCTCGCCGGTGCAGCCGGGCACCGAGCCGACGTCGCCCGGGGTGCCGGTGACCAGCACCGTGTCGCCCGGCTGGGCGACCGCGGCGCCGCTGCGGTCGAGCAGCGCCCGCTGCTCGTCCGCGCTCCAGCCCGTCGGCAGCACCAGCAGCGCGTCGTCGGCGTCGGTCGCGACGCGGAAGCAGACGAGGTCGCCCTGCCGCGACGCGTCCAGCTGCCCGCGGACCACGCCGGCCGTCCTCGGCTCGGCGCCGGTCGTCGGCACGCGCAGCGCGCCGGTCTGCTGACGGGGCCACAGCAGGGCGGAGAGCACGAGCACGCCCAGCAGCGCCCCGAGCAGCACGACGCGCCGGATCAGGGAGCGTCGGCGCAGTCGCCGGACCCCGGGGAAGTGCGTGCCGGTCACCCGTCGACGGTACCCGCGCGCAGCACGAGCGACGGCGCGAGCAGCCGGTGCCGGGCCTCGCCGGGCGCCGGCGGCTCGGTCAGCAGGTCGAGCACGCCCGCTGCGACCTCGGCCAGGGGCTGGGCGACCGAGGAGAAGCCGAGCGCGCGCGACACCGGGGTGTCGTCGTAG
>JAKONM010000230.1 GCA_022701925.1 Microbacteriaceae bacterium | reverse complement strand
CTCCTACGCCCACACGAACCGGACGGACGCGTCCGGACGGGAGGCCGGAACGCCGACATGCGCGACCGTCGCGACCGTTAAGAGCCGGCTTGGGCAAGGCGGTTTCCGGGCCGCCTGACGACCCGGCGACCATAGGACGACAACCGAACCCCTCGCCGTCCGGAGTGATTCGGGTGGCGGTTTCTCTGTGGAGCCCTCATTTGAGGCCCAAGACTGTCCTGCGCCGGCTCCGGGAACGAAACATTCGACGGAATACAGGCGCAACGGTTCCCGACCATTGGTGACGGCAACGCTTCACGGGGAAGCGAATCGCAACCAAGACACAGGGGATCATCCATGCGCTCCATCGCCGCCGCCCTCGTCGGAATCGCGCTCGCCGCCGGGGCCTCCTACGCCCACACGAACCGGACGGACGCGTCCGGACAGGTGGCGGGAACGCTGACATGCGTGACCAAGCCCGAGCTCAGCCTCGTGTTCGGTCGCAGCCCGGTGGCCGATTGCAGCTTCGTGGCCGAGCGCGGCGGCGTCCGGCAGGATTATCGGGCGCTCCTGCCCGCGGGGCCCGCCGCGGATGTCGGAGCGGTACAGAGGATAGTCTGGCGCGTCCTCACCCGCGACGAAGTCATCCGTCCCGCTATGCTGGGAGGTGCCTTCCGGTCCGTCCTGACGGATGCCGACCGGCCGAGACTCGCCGGGCGCTCGGCCGACCTCGAACTCGTCAGCCATTCCCGGCGCAGCATCGCCTCCTTCGCCCACGGCCATACCCGCATCGATCTCGCCGCCGTCGAGGACGGTATCGACGGCTGATCCGACATCCGGCCGAAGGCGACGGACGGGGCGGATCCGCAAGCCCGCACCCGATCCTCCGAGAGGATCGGCCGGTCTCGGCGAGACAACGGCCGGCCGCGTGCTTCCCCGAGCGGCCGGTTGATTCATCCGAGGTGACGATCTGGAGCGATGTCCGATCAGGTCGGGGCGAAACCGTCGACCCGCCCTGCTCGATGATGGCCGCCCGCATCGCGAGGAGCCCTGCGATGCAGAGGGGGCCCGATCGCTGTCGGAATGAACTCGTACCATGGGGCGCTGACGAACAGCTCGTGAATTACCGGCACCGCAAACACGGCTGCCCCCCCCTCGAAGACGAGGCCGGCGAGGATGCTTCGCACAGGCCGGTCCGCCCGCCAAGCGAGGAGGCTCGTTCCCGGGGTGTACCGACGAAGGCAGAGCCAAGTCGTTCCGAGGACGAATGGTGCGACGAGGACGGCAAAGACCAGTCCCGCGAACATGAAGATTGCGACCGAGCCCCCATCCGTCGGCAGCACGCCCGCTTTCAGGACCTCGATCCAGGAGAGGATATACAGGGCGGGGGCGCCGACGAGCAGCAGGACGGTCGAATCCCCACAGGGGCATCGGACGAGACGGCACACCACGAGTCCTGTTCCATCCGCCGATGGTTTGGGGCTCGGCAACTCCGTAGCGGGTTCCGGGAGAAACACGAGCGCCCCGACCTGATCTGACGTCGCGCTGATCCTGCAGGTCGACGCCCTCGAACAGGTGGCGGCCGAGCGGGTCCATCCGGAAACCAGTCACCTCGCGGCGCGCGGCCATGTGGACGACGCTGTGCGCCAGCGGCACCCGGGGCCGTTCGCGCGAGAACACGGTTTGCCCCTAGAGGGCGGCGCGCCGGTCGCGCTCGGCCGACTGGATACCGGAAGGCCTGGTCGCGGTCGGATAGGAAGCTGGCGTTCGCCGGAACCGGACCCGGCAAGAATCGAGGCGTGCGCTCAGGACGGATCTGCGGGCGGCCGGGCGGGCGAGGGGGCCGCCTCGCCCGCCGTGTCACCCGCCGGAAACTCGACGCGCACCGTGGTGCCCCGGCCGGGCGCGCTCTCGACACCGATGCGCCCTTCCAGCGTCGCAGTGACGAGGTTGTGGACGATGTGCATGCCGAGCCCCGTGCTGCCGGCCCCGCGCGCGGTGGTGAAGAACGGGTCGAAGATCCGGCCGAGATCGCCGGTCGCGATCCCGCGCCCGTCGTCGCTGACGTCGAGGCACACGGCCTCGTCCCGCCGCGCCACGCTCACGCGGATCAGGCCCGGCCGGCCCGCCGCGAAGGCGTGGACCACGGCGTTGTTGATCAGATTCGTCACCACCTGCGCCAGGGCGCCCGGATTGGTCTCGACCGTGAGGTCGGGCGGGCAGGCCCGCTCGATCCGGTGGCCACCCCGGCGCAGGAGCGGCTGCAGGCTCGCCAGCAGGTCGTCGAGCCAGGCGGAGAGATGGACGGCGCGCCGCTCGTCGCTGACCCGGTCGACGGCGACCTGCTTGAAGCCGTGCACGAGGTCGGCGGCGCGGGCGAGGTTGGCGCAGAGCAGCCCGGTGCCCTCCTCGACGCGCCCGAGGAAGCCGGTCAGCCGCGCCTTCGACAGGGTGCCGCCGACGACCTGCATCCGGAAGCCCCGCGTCTCGTCGCGCACGGAGGTGGCGGTGGTGAGCGCGATGCCGAGCGGCGTGTTGATCTCATGGGCGACGCCCGCCACGAGCTGGCCGAGGGAGGCGAGCTTTTCCGCGCGCACGAGGTCGTCCTGGGTCCGGCGCAGGTCGCCGAGCGCCGCGTCGGCGCGATCCTTGGCCCGGCGCAGGGCCGCCTCTCGCCGACTGATCTCGGAGACGAAGAACGCCGTCGCCCGCGCGATGTCGCCCAGTTCGTCCCGCCGCCGGGTGCCGTCGATGGGAGCGCCGGTGGGATCGGCCGCCAGCGCGATCATGTCGCCTTGCAGCGCCCGCAGCGGCACCAGGATGGAGCGCGCCGCGAGCACGGCCGCGAGCGCGCCGACGGTCAGGCCGATCGCCGTGCCCGCCAGCAGCAGACGCTGGAGCACGACGCCCAGGCCCTCCGCGTCCCCGAGATAGGTGTCGTTGAGGGAGCGGGCGCTCTCGCGCATCTCCCCCGCGATTCGGTCCATCCCTGCGATCATCGCGCCCTGGCGACGCAGGTCGGCGATCGTCCCCGACAGGGTCTCGCGCCACCCGAGGATGGCCTGCACCATCTCGCCCTGGATCAGGGGCGAGATCGGCAGGGCGCGCGCCTCCCGGGCGAGGCGCTCGCCCTCGCCGAGCAGGCCGGCGGCGAGATCGGGTTGGCGCTGCCGGAGCGCGTCGGCGCTGCGTTGCCCGAGCTTGAGCGTGCCGATCGCCAGGGTCTGCGTCGCCTGCTCGGCCTCGTTGGCCTGAGCGGAATAGGTCAGCCGCTGCGCCACCTCGTCGTGCAGGGTCTGCTGGTTCGAGGTACCGACCTTGAGCAGGCGCTCGGCCCAGTCGGCGAGCCGCGCCCTGGGCGCCGCGTCGGTCGCCTCGTACCCGGTCTCCAGCGCCCTCGCCAGCGCTTCGAGTTCGTCGGCCTCCCGGGCGCGGCCCTCCGCGCGCAGGAGGGCGGACAGGGCGCCGGTGGCCTCCCGCAACCGCCCGATGGGCAGCGCCTGTCCCCGGTCAGTCCCCCCCGCCCGCGCCAGGGCGACCTCGATGGCGCCCGCGCGCACGGCGTGGATGCCCGCGACGATGTCCCGGCTCGCGCGCAGGGCCTCGATCGTCTCGCCCAGGGAGCGGGCGAGGTCGGTGCTCGACCCCTGCTGGCGCAGGCGCGCCCGGTCGGCGAGCGTGATCAGCGTCTCCGCGCGCCGCCGCATGTCGGCCGTGCGCGCGTCGGTCCCGCGCGTCGCCGCGAGGAAGGCCTCCCACTGCCCGACGTAGCGGGCGAGCGCGCCGCGCGTGGCGCCGATGCGGGCGGCCTGCTCTGGCGTACGGGCGTAGGCCTGCAACCGCCCGAGCCCGGCTTCGGCGTGCCGGGTCAGCCCCGACAGCTCGTCGGCGAAGGCGGCGCGCTCGCCCGCCGCGGCGGCGACGTAGCGGTCGCGCACCCGGCCGGTCAGGTCGAGGGTGTGATGGATCTCCCCCGCAAGGATCGCGCCGCCGCGCGCCCGCTCCTCCCGCGACAGCAGGGTCCAGCCCGCCACGGCGATCGCGGCGGCGATCAGGATCGGGATGCCGCCGACCAGGGCGATCTTACGCCCGACCCGCATCCTCGCCCCACCGGTTCGTCGCGTCGGCGAGACCCATCCCTACGCCCCCCCGCGCCCGGAATCGGACGCCACGGCCGGCGGCACCGTTCTCAGCCGCATCGCCCCCGCCCCGCTCGCACAGTCCTTCGCGCGTCTTCGACTGATCTCATGCGAGGCGTGCAAGCAAATCGCGGCGGTATCAAGTCCAGGGGCGGCGCCAGATCCGGCCGGATGCTTGCCGTCATCCCGGACACGTCTCGCGGCGACGGGGCGCCGATCCGTCCGGTTCCCGTGGCCGGTCCGGATCGGACGGGCGGCCGAAGCGCTCCTCCCGCGTCGGCAGGGGACGGTCCGGGGCCGGGCCCGCGGGGCCGTGCAGGACCCTGCGCAGCCGCGCGAGCCCCTTCGCATCCTCGGCGAGGACGCGGTCGGCGTCCGGCGGGAGGACGGCCATGCTCAAGCCCCCTGTTCGGCGCGAACCGGCCGCACCGGTCGAGCGGTGCCGGACGGGACGAATGCGGGCGGGACGATGAAGGCCTTCATGATGCGTCCGTCCGGGTCCCTGCCGAGTCTGTCGCGGACCGGTCTAGGGGCCGTCGATGTGCGTGAGATTGCGTCGCGGGCGCCTCCTGTTGCGTCCCGCCCGATCCGACGAAACACGATCGTCAG
>JAKONM010000226.1 GCA_022701925.1 Microbacteriaceae bacterium | reverse complement strand
CGGGCGCGCATGAGTGAGCCGCTGGCCGACGCCGGCAACAGCGTGGTCCTGACGTCCTCGCCGGCGACGCGTCCCGCCCGCGGTCTGGGCGGCGCGCTCTCGGCGATGCCCGCGTGGGCCGGCGGCGTGCTGGGCGTGGTGCTGATCGTGCTGTTCTGGGCCGCCGTCGCCGCGAGCCCGCTCGGCACCAGCGGGGCGATCCCGACTCCCGTCGAGGTCGTCGTGCTGTTCGGGCAGGCCTTCGGCAGCTCGTCGTTCTGGGAGGGGGTCGGCGTCACCTCGCTCTCCGCCCTGGAGGGCTACGTCGTCGGCAACGTCATCGCGCTGGCGCTGGCGCTGCTGGTGCTGCTGGTCCCGCGGTCGGAGGGCATCTCCACCCAGCTGGCCGTGGTGTCCTCCTGCCTGCCGCTGACCGCGATCGGCCCGCTCGTGGCGATCATGTCGCCGGCCGGGTCGCGCTTCACCTCCGTGTTCCTGGCGGCGCTCAGCGTGATCTTCACCACCGTGGTCGGCTCGGTGCTCGGACTCAAGTCCGCCAGCAGGACGCAGCTCGACGTGATCAGCGCCTACGGCGGCACCCGCTTCACGCAGATCCGCAAGGTGCGGCTGATCGCGGCCCTGCCCAGCCTGCTGGCGGCGCTGAAGATCGCCGCGCCGGCCGCGTTCCTCGGCGCCGTGCTGGGGGAGTACTTCCTGGTCGGCGTCGACCAGGGCGTCGGCGTGCTGCTGCTGTCCGCCCAGTTCGACAACGACTCCACCCGGGTGTGGGTGCTCGCGCTGACCTCCGGCGCCGTCGCGGGCGCCGCCTACTTCCTGATCGACCGCCTCGGCCGTCTGCTGACGCCCTGGTCGGCCGGCGACCGCAGCGGGAAGGCGGCCTTCTGATGGCGACCTCGACCATGGTCCGCACCCGTCCGGCGGTCTCCGCCTCCGCGGCGGACGCGATCCGCTACACCGCGCGCCGCACCGGCACGACCGTCGGCACCATCCTGCTGTCCGCGCTGATCCTGGCCGTGCTCTGGCAGGTCGCGATCGTGCTCGTCGGTCAGTCGCCCTTCATCGCCAAGGGCCCGCTGGACGTCGTGAACTACTTCACGCAGGACGGCGTCGACGGCACCGCGGCGGAGCACCGCGCGCTGCTGGCGGGCCTGCTGGGCGTCACGCTCAGCGACGCCGCGCTGGGCTTCGTGATCGGCCTGGTGCTGTCGATCACGATCTCGTTCGCGTTCGTGCTGTTCCGCCCGATCGAGTTCATGTTCATGCCGATCGCCATGCTGCTGCGCACCGTGCCGCTGCTGGCCATGGCCCCCGTGATCTACATCATCTTCGGCAACGGCCGGATCACCGCGGCCCTCATCGGGACGGTCGTCGTGCTCTTCCCGGTGCTGGTGAACCTGACCGTGGGCCTGCGCTCCGTGTCCCAGCAGTCCGTCGACCTGGTCACCGTCTACGGCGGGCACCGACTGACGGTGCTGCGCAAGGTGGCGATCCCCACGGCGCTGCCGCACCTGTTCGCCTCCATGCGCATCGCGGTGCCGGGAGCGATCACGGGCGCCATGCTCTACGAGTACCTGTTCACGACGACGGGGCTGGGCGCCGCCGTGACCAGCGCCAAGGCGGCCTTCGACTACCCGCAGCTGTGGGCGGCGACGGTGCTGGCGACGATCGTGTCGATCGTGCTCTACACGATCACGACCATCATCGAAGCCGCGGTGCTGTCGGAGTGGGGCCCGGACGCCGGCCGAGCGGCCCGCGAGTAGTGGCCGTCCCGCTGCTGCTGGACACCGACCTGGGCTCCGACGTCGACGACGAGCTGGCGCTCGCGCTGCTCTGGGGCTCGCCCGAGGTGGACCTGCGCGCCGTCTGCACCTCCTACGGCGACACCGCGCTGCGGGCGCGCATCGTGCTGCGGATGGCCGAGCTGGCGTGGCGACGGGTGCTGGTCGGGGCGGGCAGCGCCGTGCCGAGGTCGGGCCGCGAGGTCTGGTGGGCGGGCCATGAGGGCGACGCCTACGACGCGCTGCCGCAGGCCCCCGCCGAGGACGGCGTCGGCCTGCTGGTGGACGGCGCTCCGGGGGCGCGCCTGCTGGCGATCGGGCCGCTGACGTCGGTCGCCGACGCGCTGGACCGCGGGGCGCGTCCGGACGGGCTGGTCGTGATGGGCGGCGACTGGTCCGACCCCGCCGCGGGGGAGCACAACCTGGCCTCCGACTCGGCCGCCGCCGCGCGGGTGCTGACCTGCGGGGTGCCGACCGTCGTGGTGGGCGTCGACGTGACGCGCCGCGTGCGGTTCGGCGAGGCGGAGATCGCCCGGTTCGCGGGCTGCGGCCACCTGGGCGCGGTGCTCGCCGCCGAGATGCGCTCGTGGATGCGCCGCTGGGACGAGGACTTCGAGGTGCCGCACGACCCGCTGACCGCGCTGGCGCTGCTGGAGCCCCACCTGTTCGCGTTCGCCGAGCCGTGCGCGGTCGAGGTGGCGCAGGGCGACGACGGGTTCGGGCCGGAGGGCGCGGTGCGGCGGCTGGACGGGCCGGGGACCGTGCGGGTGGCGACGGACGTGCAGGTCGACGCCGCCCGGTCGTCGATGGCGGACCGCATCGCACGGGGCCTGGGCGAGCGCGCCCGCTGACGCACTCTCCGCCGATCAGGACTGCTGGGCGCGCCTCGCGCCGGAGCTCCTGATCGGCGGGACACAGCAGACGAGGAGAGGGGGACCGGCGTGAAGCGCATGCGGCTCGGGGTGTTCGAGGTGGCGGCGGTGCAGGTGGGCGGCACGCTCAGCTGGCCGCACCCGCGCAGCAGGTCGATCGAGTACCGCGACCCCGGCTACTGGGTCGAGCTGGCCAAGGTGCTCGACCGCTCGGGCTTCGACTTCCTGTTCTTCGCGGGCGGCTACGGCTACCCGACGGTGCGCGGCGAGCTGCACCCGCTGTCCGTGACCGGCGGCATCAACTTCCCGGGCATCGACCCGAGCTACCTGATCCCGGTGCTCGCGCGGGAGACGGAGCGCCTGGGCTTCGTGTTCACCTCCGGCACCGGCCTCGACCACCCGGTGCAGACGGCGCGCACGTTCTCGACGCTCGACCACCTGACGGGCGGCCGCATCGGCTGGAACATCGTGACCGGCTCGTCGCAGGACGCGATCGCGAAGCTGTTCGGCCACGACGCGATGCGCCGCCACGACGACCGGTACGACCAGGCGGACGAGTACCTCGAGCTGGCGCTGCGCTACTGGCAGACCGCCTGGGAGCCGGATGCGGTGGAGGAGGACCGCGCGGCCGTCCGGTACGCCGACCCCGACAAGGTGCACAAGGTCGAGTACGACGGCGAGCACTACCGGTCCTCCGGCTGGTACGCCACGACCCCGTCCCCGCAGCGCACGCCGGTGCTGTTCCAGGCCGGCACCTCCGCCCGGGGCCGCGCCTACGCCGCCCGCAACGCCGAGTGCGTGTTCGTGCAGGGCACGACGGTGGCGGCGACGAGGGCGAACGTGGCCGACATCCGTGCTCGGGCGGCGGAGGAGGGGCGCGACCCGCGGGCGATCCGCATCATGGTCGGCGTGACGGTGACCGTCGCGGAGACCCGGGAGGCCGCGCTCGCGCAGCGCGCCGAGTTCGACGCGCTGCAGACCGACGAGGTCGTGAACGTGCTGTACTCCGGCAACACCGGCATCGACCTGCTGTCCCTGGACCCCGACCGGTCGCTGGAGCAGCTGGGCGACGACGGAGCGGCCGGGCAGCTGGGGCAGAGCAACATCGACCGGTTCCTGCCGAAGGACGGGTCGCCCGCGCCGACCGTGCGCCAGATCCTGGA
>JAKONM010000178.1 GCA_022701925.1 Microbacteriaceae bacterium | reverse complement strand
GTCCGTGCGCAGGTGCTTGAGGCTCTGCTCCGCGACCTCACGGATGTGCTCGGGCCGGCTGTCGAACCCGGTCCGCTTCCCGTCCTCGAACGAGAAGCCGAACTTCGTCGCGATCACGACCTCGTCGCGGAACGGCTGCACGGCCTCGCCGACGATCTGCTCGTTCGAGCCCGTGCCCATGCCGTACAGCTCGGCGGTGTCGAAGAACGTCACGCCCAGCTCCCGAGCCCGGCGGATCGTCGCGACGCCGTCCTGCCGGTCGCCGCCCGGCCCGTAGGCCATCGTCATCCCCATCGTCCCCAGGCCGATGGCGGAGACCTGGAGGCCGTGCTGTCCGAGTGCGCGCTGCTGCATGCGAGGTGCAACGCGGCGGAGCCGGGTGGCTTCCGGGACTCAGGAGATGTGGAGCGGGCTCGCCGAGACCAGGAATCGGACACCGGACCAGGGGCGCCCCTGGTCCGGTGTCCGAAGCCTGGTCAGCAGGGCGGAGGGTGGGGCGGGTCAGGCGCGGAGGTTCGCGAAGGGCAGCGCGCCGTAGCGGGCCTTGAAGTCGCGGAGCATGCGCGACTCGACCGCGGCGGCGTCCTCCTGCACCGGGTTCCACGCGACGAGCAGGTCGTCGCGGTCCTCCAGCTGCCAGATGTACCGGCCGCCCCAGTGGCCGACGGGCTCGCCGGCGCCGTGCCGGCGGTACTCGTCGATGCGCTTCTGCAGGCCGCGGCGCCCGGCGGAGCCGAGGGTGGCCTTGCCGATGTACAGCACCTGCGGGCCCTCGACCCACTGCTTCGCGAGCACGTCGACCGCGACCGCGGGGTCCTTGCCCTTGAACCGACCCGCGGGGCTGTCGGCGGTGAACCGCGGGGCGTCGTCGCTGCTGCGCACGACGACGTAGACGCCGGGCGCGGTCGGCACGCCGGCGAGGTCGAGGTCGGCGAAGCGCACGAAGCCGCGGAACTCGCCGTGCTGCAGCGCCTCGAGGGACCAGGGGCTGGGCTGGTGGGACTCGGACACGGCGGGGGCTCCTTCTGCGGCGGGTGCTGCCCGGGTCGGTCACGGGCAGGCGGGAGGGGCGCGGCGCGGGTGCGGCACGTCGTGCCTCCCAGCCTGGTTCACCGCTGCGCCGCCGCGGCCCGCACGCGCCGGGAACCGCCGAGGACGTGCGCCGGCGGCGTCCGACGAGCGCTCCCGGGTGATGCCGGGACGGCGGCGCGCACGATCGACGCATGGACATCACCGGCAACACCGTCTTCATCCCCGGCGCCACCAGCGGCATCGGCCTGGCGCTGGCCCTGCGCCTGCAGGCCCGCGGCAACACCGTGATCATCGGCGGACGCCGCACCGAGCTGCTCGAGCAGCTGCAGGCCGAGCACGGCTTCGCCACCGTGCGCATCGACGTGGCGGACGCGGGCAGCATCCGCGAGGCCGCAGCCCGGGTGATCGCCGAGCACCCGCAGGTGAACGCGCTGATCACGATGGCCGGCGTCATGAAGGCGGAGGACTGGCACCGCCCTGCCGACTTCCTGGCGACGGCGGAGGAGATCGTCGTGACGAACGTGCTGGGCACGATCCGCCTGGTCGCGGCCTTCCTCGACCACCTGCAGGCGCAGCCGAAGGCGGTGCTCATGACCGTCTCGAGCGGCCTGGCCTTCGTCCCGCTGGCCGTCACGCCCACCTACAACGCGACGAAGGCGGCGATCCACCGGTTGTCGGAGGGCATCCGGCTGCAGCTGGCCGACACCTCCGTGCAGGTGCTCGAGCTGGTGCCGCCGTCGGTGCAGAGCGACCTGATGCCCGGCCACGCCGACGACGAGCAGGCGATGCCGCTGGACGAGTACGTCGACGAGGTCATGACGCTGATCGAGACGCAGCCCGACGCGACCGAGATCCTGGTGCAGCGCGTCGGCTTCCTGCGGTTCGCGGAGGCGCGCGGCGACTACGACCAGGTCGTCGGCGTGCTGAACGGGCACGGGCGCTGACGCCGCGGAGGCGCTGGCTACGATCCGTGGGGTGATCGTGCCCGGCGCCCCCGGTTCCCCGCCCGTCGACGTCGCCGCCGCGCTGGAGGAGGTCACGGACCACTGGACGCCCCGGGTGGTGGGCCGGGTGAACGACCAGTACGTGAAGGTCGCGAAGCTGCTGGGCGAGCTGGTCTGGCACGCGCACGACCAGGAGGACGAGCTCTTCCTGGTCGTCTTCGGGCGCCTGCGCATCCAGCTGGAGGACCGCCCCGAGGTCGTGCTCGAGCCCGGGCAGCTCTTCGTCGTCCCCAAGGGCGTGCGGCACAACCCCGTGGCCGACGAGGAGGTGGGCATCGTGCTGATCGAGACCGTCACCACGCAGCACACCGGGTCCGAGCGCACCGACCGCACGGTGCCGATCGAGCAGCAGCTCTGGTGACCGAGCCGGACGGGCCGACCGCGGACGGCTTCTGGCTGGTCGTGCACGGCCGCCGCTGGCGCCGCACGGACCCCGAGCTGCCGGACGACGTGGCCGCCGCGCTGCGGTCGCACCTCGGCACGGCTCGGGCGACCGTCGGGGCGGCGGGCCGGCGCGGTGACGAGGCAGCGGTCGCGGCGGCGCGCGAGCGGGTCGGGCTGGCGAAGGACGGCCTGGGCGAACGGGGCCCGAAGTGGTGGGAGGAGCCGGTGGAGGACCGCATCGCGCGCGCTCGCGAGGCGCTCGAGCGCCTGGGCGGCGCTGCGGAGGGCTGACGCCCGGCCACCTCGATCCGCGTGCTGCCCGCAGAGGCCTCGGACCCCGCCTCGATCAGGGGTCCCGCCCCGAGGCGCTGCCACCTCCCCACCGGCGCAGTTCGGGAGCCGCTCCTAGGCTCGACGCGTGACCCTGCAGAACCACCCGGGCGACCTGGAGTTCCCCGTGCGGGCGCGGTGGCGCTGGGTGGGCCGGGTGCGGCGGCTGCAGCGGTCGCTCGGGTCGGCCGAGGCGAGGCGCTCCCAGCGGCGGGACACCGTGGTGTTCGTGATCCCCGCCCTGGTCGTGGCGATCGCGGGCACGATCGGGCAGGACGCCTGGGTGCCCGTGGTGCTGCCGGGCGCGGACCACTTCGCGGTGCTGTTCCTGGCGGTGCTCGGCGCGATGGCCGTGGGGCTGGTCGCGGTGCTGGTCGCGTCGCTGCCGCTGATGCGCCGGCCGCTGCGGGACCAGCGGCGCTGGCTCGGGCTCACGGCGCTCGAGCCGCTGACCGAGGAGCAGCAGTCGCTGCTGGCCCTCGACGCGGCCAGCGACCACGACGGCCGCTGCTGGAACGCCTCCCTGGCGCACGAGCCGACCTGGGCGCTGCTGCCCCGCGACCTGCGCGAGCGCCACCGCGACGGGGAGTCCGGCCAGGCCTTCGTCTCCCTGCCGATGGCGCCGCTGCGGCTGCTCCGCGAGCGGCTGGACCAGCGGTGGCGCATCGTGTCGGCGGAGGACCTGCACCTGGCCGTGGCGGACGGGTTCGCCGAGCGCAGCACGAGCGTCCGCCTGCTGCGCGCGCTGCAGGACCCGCACGCGACCGCGCGGCTCGCCGCACTGACCGGCATCGACGAGTTCGCGCTGCGGGCGCTCGCCGAGCCGTCCGGCGGACGACCGCCCGCGCTGGCCTGGGGCGCGGACGTGCAGCGCACCGTGCTGCTGGTGCGGCTGGCCCACGTCGCGGGTGTGGTCGGTGCCGACGAGGCGTGGGCGCTGATCCGCCAGGCGGGCCAGGTGGCGGCGGCCGTGCACGACGACTGGCCCTCCTACGACGCGGCGGTGCGCATCGGCGCCGCGCTGGACGCCGACAGCCTGGAGCAGGTGGAGCGCGTGCGCGGAGCTGCTGAGGCGGTCCGTCGCGGCGACTGGCCGGCGGCCCGCGCCGCGTTCCCCTCCCGCGCATCCGGGGCGGTGCTGCCGGTGGCGGTGCTGCGGGGCGGGACGGCGGGGTGACGGCGCGGGCGCCGCTGCAGAACCACCTGGGCGATCGTCGCTGGCCCGTGCGCGGCGAGCGGCGGTGGCAGCGGCTGATGCCCGCGCTGCGCAACGAGGCGGATCCGCGCGGGCAGGCCCGGCGCGACGTGCTGTGGCTGGGGGTCGCAGGAGTGGTCGGCGCGGTGGTCGTCGGCCTGCTCTTCGCCGCGGCGGTGCCGCCGGAGCGCGCGACGCCGACGGGCCCCTGGTACGTGGGCGGCTTCACGGGGCTGCTGCTCGGCGCGACGGCGATGCAGGTCGCGGCCTTCTTCGACCGGTCGCGTCCGGGGCGGGAGCAGCGGCGCTGGCTGCGCCTGGCGCGCCCGGGGGCGCTGACGGACGAGCAGCAGTCGCTGGTCGCCCTCGGTCTGGTCCAGGACTGGGCCGAGGGCGCGTGGAGCGCCACCCTGCCGCACCGCGCCTGCTGGGCGCGACTGCCCGAGACGCACCGGCGGCGGTGGGCCGACGGGGCGGGGCGGCACCCCTTCCTGGCGCTGCGACCCGTTGCTCCGCTCGCCGTCCGCATCGCGCTGGACGAGGACGTGCGCGTCGTCACCGCGGACGACCTGCGGCTGTTCGTGCTGGACGGGCTGCAGGACGGCGCGTGGTCGCGGGCGCTGGGTGAGGCGCTGGAGGACGACGAGCGGGTGCGGCGCCTGGCCGGCCTGCTCGGCGTGCCGGCCGACCGCGTGCGGGCGCTCGGCGAGGCCGAGCCCGCCCCGCTGCTCCGTGCGGCGGACGTGCAGCACGTGGTGCGGGTCGTGCGCGACGCGTTCGCCTGCGACCTGGTCGACGAGGCCGAGGCGTGGCGCCTGCTGCGGCTGGCGGGGGACGCCGCGGCCGCCGCGTACGACGGGTGGGACGACTACCGGTTCGCGCTGCGGGTCGCGCACGCGCTGTCGACGGACTCGCTGACCGAGGTCGATCTGCTGGCCGACCGTCTGGACCGGCTGCCGGCGAGCCGATGGCCCGCCGCCCGCGCGGCGTTCCCCCGACGGGCCTGATGGGACACCGTCCGTCGATCGGGAGATCCGGACGAGCAGCGCCGGAACGTTCTGATCGGCGTAGCACGGCGATGCGCCGCGGCGTGCACGAGGTCGTCAGCGGGCGCGGAGGCGACGCGCATGGTCGCCGCGCACACTCGGGTCGCGAGCGATCCAGCCCGCGGAACACGAGGAGCGTGTCATGAGTGATCTCGCCGGCAAGGCCAAGGACTTCCTGAGCAGCGACAAGGGCGAGAAGGCCAGCGACGGCGCCCTGGACAAGGGCGCGGACGCGATCGAGAAGGCGACCGGCGGCGGTCACGGCGAGCAGGTCGACAAGGCCCGCGACGCCGCGGACGGCAAGCTCGGCGGCTGACCGCGATCGGGCCGCCGGACCCGCGTGAGCGGAGCCGGCGGCCCGACGGTCGACCCCCCGAAGGAGTCAGTCGTCCTCGCGGTGGGCCCTCGCCCGGCGCTCGGCGCGCGAGGCCTCCCTGGCGGCCTGCTTCGCCTGCGACTTCGCCTCGTGCGCGTCGCGACGGGCCTTCTTGACGGCGGCCTTCGCGGCGACGCGGTCGTCCCCGCTCAACCGCTCGAGCCGGCGCTGCGCCTTCGCGGCGATCTTCTGCGTGCGCTCGGCGTCCTTCGCCGCCTCGTCCGCCTCCCGGCGCGTGGCCTTCGCCGCGACCTCGGGCGACTGCGTCTTCGTGCGCCCCGTCGCCTTCGTCGCCGAGTCGGAGCCGTCGGCGGCGACGCTCGTGACCGAGACGCGGTAGCGGGTGGAGGCGGTGAGCCCGCTCACCCGCGCCGAACGGGCGTCGCCGTCCACCGTGGTGCTGAGCGCGGTGCCGGTGGCCGGGACCAGCCGGACGACGTACTGCACGACGGCCGCGCCGCCGCGCCCCGCACGCCAGGTGACGCCCATCGTGTCGAACGCGATCAGCCGCGCCTTCACGTGGTCCGCGGACGCGGGGGTCGTCGGAGCGGCGTCGCGGACGCCGTCGTCGTCGGACTCGTCCTCGGCCCCGTCGTCGGTCGACCCCGTCGCGTCGGTGCCGTCGTCGTCGGCCCTCGAGCCCGATGCCGAGTCGTCCATCGCGTCGTGGCCGGCCGCGTCGTCGTGACCCGCCGCATCGTCCGAGCCGCCGGAGCGGCCGGAGCGCGACTGGTGCGACCCCGACTCCTGCGTGTCGGACTGCCCCACCTGGACGACGTCGTCCCGGCCCCCCGTGTGCGACGCGAACGCCGCCGCGGGCACCATCAGTGCCGAGCAGGTGGCCGTCGCGGCCAGGACCAGGGCCAGGTTCTTGCGTGTGCGCATGCGTCTCCCCCGCGGGCGTGCATCCGTGCACGCCCGCGGGTGGACGGTAGAGCGAGGTGCCCGACGGCGGGCAGGCCCAGTGGGAGGGACGACCGGACGAGGGTCGCACGCACCTCCCGGCGGCTACTCCCCCAGCCGCCCGCTGAGCCGGGAGTGGAACGCCGTGCTCCGCTCGTCCAGGCCCTCGAACCGCACCTGGCGGCCGTGGTCCGCGTAGCGCTGCTCGATCGCGTCGAGCGCCGCGACCGTCGACGCGTCCCACACCTGCGCGTGGGTCAGGTCGACGACGGCGTGCTGCGGGTCGTCGGCGACGCGGAAGCGGTCGATCAGGTCGTTGCTGCTGCCGAAGAACAGGGGCCCGTGCACGGCGTACCGGGCGACGTCGCCCTCGACCTCGCGCTCCACCCGGGTGACGTGCGCGACGCGGCGGGCGAACAGCACCATCGCCAGGAGCACGCCGACGCCCACCCCGACCGCCAGGTTGTTCGTCGCGATGACGACCGCCACGGTCAGAGCCATCACCGCCGTCTCGGGCAGCGGCATCCGCCGGAGGGTGACCGGGTTCAGGCTGTGCCAGTCGACCGTGGTCACGGCGACGACCATCATCACGGCGGCCAGCGCGACCATCGGGATCGCCGCCATCACCGGGCCGAGCAGGGTGAGCAGCGCCAGCAGGAAGAGCGCGGCCACGGCGGTGGAGACGCGGGTGCGGCCGCCGCCCGCCTTCACGTTCACGATCGTCTGGCCGATCATCGCGCAGCCGCCGATGCCGCCCCACAGCCCGGCGCCGATGTTGGCGACGCCCAGCGCCCACGACTCCCGGTTCTTGCGGGAGGGGGTGTCGGTGAGTCGGTCGACCAGCTTCGCGGTGAGCAGGGTCTCCATCAGCCCGACGAAGGCGACGCTGAGCGCGGTCGGCCAGATGATCGACAGCGTCGTGAGGTCCAGGGGCACGGTCAGCGCGGTGAGGCCGGGCAGGGCGCCTGCGACCTCGCCCTCGTCCCCGACGGTCGGCACGGCGACGCCGCTGATCAGCACGGCCGCGGTGACGACGACGATCGCCACGAGCGCGGCGGGCACGGCGGTGGTGAGGCGCGGCAGCAGCAGGACGATCGCCAGCGTCAGCGCGAACAGCGGGTAGACCGCCCACGGCACCCCGATCAGGTGCGGCACCTGGGCCGCGAAGATCAGCACGCCCAGCGCGTTGACGAAGCCGATCATCACGCTGCGCGGCACGAACCGCATGAGCCGGGCCAGCCCCAGCACGCCGAACGCGATCTGCACCAGGCCGCCCAGCAGCACGGCGGGCAGCACGTAGGCCGTGCCGTGGGCGTGCACCAGCGGCGCGATGACCAGGGCCACGGAGCCGGCGGCCGCGGTGACCATCGCCGGCCGGCCGCCCAGCACGGTGGTGACCGCCAGCAGCACCACGGAGGCGACGAGGCTGACCCGCGGGTCGACGCCGGCGATCACGGAGAACGAGATCACCTCCGGCACCAGCGCCAGCGTGGTCACGATGCCGGCCAGCGCCTCCCGCGTGAGCAGGCGCGGCGAGCGCAGCACGGCGAGCACGGCAGAGGGGTCGGTCACGCGGCTCCGTTCGGGCGAGCGCGTCCGCGCTCCGGCTCGGCACCGCTGCGGTCCGGCCGACGGTCGGAGCAGCGCCGCGGACGCCGCCCGGTCGTCGCGGACCGGAGCCTCCAGTATCGAGCCTGCGCGCTGGTCCCTGCTCCCTGCTCCCGCGCCTGCATGCGCGCCCGCGCTGCTCGTGCACCGCGAAGCGGCCCATCCGCGTCGGAGGGGTCGCATCGCGCCCGCGGGGGTGGACGGGAGCGCGGCGATGTCGTGGGGCGGGTGCACCCTCCGCGCATGTCCTGGGCGTCGACGGACGGCGTGCGGCGCTCGATGCGCAGCAACCGCAGCAGCGGCACGCGGCCCGAGCTGCGGCTGCGCAGCGCGCTGCACCGGGCGGGGCTGCGCTTCCGGGTGCAGCTGCCGGTGCCGGGGAACCGCCGGCGGCGCATCGACGTCGCCTTCCCGCGGCTGCGCATCGCCGTGTACCTGGACGGCTGCTTCTGGCACGGCTGCCCGCAGCACCCGTTCATCCCGAAGCGGAACGCGGCCTACTGGGCGGCCAAGTTCGCGGCGAACCGGGTCCGCGACGCCGCCACCGACGCCCTGCTGCAGCAGGCGGGCTGGCTGGTGCTGCGGATCTGGGAGCACGAGCCCGTGCCCGACGCGGTGGAGCGGGTGCTGCTGGCGGTGCGGACGCGCCGGGCTGCGCTGGAACGCTCGTCCGAGCGCGGCGGTTGACGCGGCGGCCGTCGAGCGCGCGACGAGCCTCCGCTACTCCCCCGGGCGCGCTGCGCGGTCGGGCTTCGTCTCCGGACGGCCGCGCGGACGGCGTGCGGCCTGCGCGGCGGCGGCGCGCTGCCGGGCGCGGCGCTGCGAGCGCTGCACCTTGGCCAGCTCGGTCGTGCCCTTGGTGGCGAGCACCGCGGTGGCCGCGCCGCTCAACACCGCGACCACCAGGGCGGAGGGCCCGAGGCCGATGCGGGTGCCGAGGCCGCGCCACAGCGCGACGCCCGTGAACAGCACGGCGGTGTTGCCGGTGGCCGCCGCGGCGCCGAGCAGGCCCGCGCCGCGGGCCCCGGCCTTCGCGGTCTCCACGACCTCGCTGCGGGCCGCGCCCAGCTCGGTGCGCACCAGGTCGGACACGTTCTGGCCGACCCCGGTGACGA
>JAKONM010000148.1 GCA_022701925.1 Microbacteriaceae bacterium | reverse complement strand
CGCTTGATGAACTCGACCTCGAAGGCCTCCTTGGCGGCCATCGACGGGATGTCGACGTGGGAGTTGTAGGCCTCGTCGCGGTCGATCGGGAACGTCTCCAGGACGTACTCGAACGACATGCAGTGGTTGGCCTCCTCCCACATCTGCTTCGCGAGGTAGAGGTGCGCCTCGGGAGCGTTGACGTAGGGGTACACCCCGAACGCGAGCGCCTTGTTCACGAGCAGCTCGCTCGGGTTGAAGTAGCTCATCAGGAACGTCACCGCGTGGCGCTCCTCGTCCGTCATCCGCTTGAAGTCGGCGATGTCCTCGCCCAGCTGGATCTCGTTCGGGAACCAGGTGTTCGCGACGGCCTGCTCGTACAGGTCCATCGCCCACTGGTAGCGGACGGGCTTCAGGAGGAGTCCCTCCTGGATGCCGGTGCCGAGGATGCCCATGTCGTGTCCCTCTTCCTCTTCGTCGTCAGTCGCTCATCAGGAGTGCGCCGCCATCACTGGCAGGAGTCGCACTGCAGCAGGTCCATCGGGTCCATCGGCACGGCGTATCCGCCGACCAGGTCGTTCCCGTCGTAGTTCTCAACCTCGAAGTCCATGCGACTACTCCCCCTTGCCGTCATCGCCCGCGCTGCGCGCGGGGGATCCGAGTCCACCGAACCCGCGGCGTGCGGGCCCGGTGGGAGCGGCGGCCGCGGGCTGCGGCGCGCCGGCGCCGAACCCGCGACGCGCTGCGGGCGCCCCCGCGCCCGGCGTCACGGTCTCGGCCTTGTTCACCCGCACCGTCGACTGCTCCGCCGTGTGGCGGGGCTTCATGTGCAGGTAGTACGTGGTCTTCACCCCGCGCTCCCAGGCGGCGGAGTAGATCGACATCATGTCGCCGAGATCGCGCGTCTCCAGGTACATGTTCCGGCTGATCGCCTGGTCGATCCACTTCTGGGCGCGGGCGGCCACCTCGACGAAGGCGTACGGCGACAGCTGGAAGCTGGTCTTGTACGTCGCCTTGATCTCGTCGGGGATCTCCGCGATGCCCTGGATGTCGCCCTGGCTGCGCAGGATCGCCTCGCGCACCCGCTCCCACAGCCCGGCGGACCGCAGGGTCTCGACCAGGTTGCGGTTCACCTCGAGGAACTTGCCCGACGAGGTGGAGCGGCTGAAGATCTGCGAGAACTGCGGGTCGAGGCCCGGCGTGGTGCCGGCGACCAGGCCGATGGAGGCGGTGGGCGCGATCGCCATCAGGGTGGCGTTGCGCATGCCGCCCTTGACGCGCTGGCGCAGCGAGTCCCAGTCGAGCCGCGTGGTGCGGTCGACCAGCACGGGCACGCCGCGCTCGGCCTCGGTGATCGCGATGGTGTCGAAGGGCACCAGGCCCTCGCTCCAGCGCGAGCCCTGGAAGTTCGGGTACGCCCCGCGCTCGGCGGCCAGGTCGACCGACTCCTCGATCGCGGCGTAGGAGACGTGCTCCATGACCTCGTCGATCAGCGCGTAGGCCTCCTCGCTCTCGTACGAGTAGCCGAGGCGCTCGACGACGTCGGTGAAGCCCATGACGCCCAGGCCGATCGCGCGGTTCTGCTCGTTGGAGTGGTCGGCCTCGTCGACGCTCGACACCGTGATGTCGATCAGGTTGTCGAGCTGGCGCACCGCGCTCTTCGCGCTGGCCGCGATGCGCGCCCAGTCGAAGCCGAGGCGGCCGTCGGCGCCGGTCGTCAGGTGGCGGGACAGGTTGATCGACGCCAGGTTGCAGACCGACACGTTGTCGCGGTCCTGCGGCAGCGTGATCTCGGTGGAGAGGTTGGAGGAGTGGATCGTGCCGGTGTTGTTGTTCAGCGCCCGGTTGTTGATCGTGTCCTTCCACGTCAGCCACGGGTGGCTCGTGGTCTGCAGCGCCATCAGGATCGACTTGAACTGCTCGCGGGCGCCGATCCGCTTGTGGGCGCGCATGCGGCCGGCCTCGGCCTCCGCGACGTAGTGGGCGTAGCGCTCCGAGAAGGCCTTGCCGGTCAGCTCGTTGAGGTCCTCGACCTCCAGCGGGTCGAACAGGTACCAGGGCTCGTCGTTCTGGACGCGCTTCATGAACTCGTCCGAGATCCACACGGCGGTGTTCGCGGTGCGGGTGCGGCGGTACGGGTCGCCGGAGTTCTGGCGCAGGTCCAGGAACTCGGGGAAGTCCAGGTGCCAGTTCTCCATGTAGAAGCAGAGGGCGCCGAACTTCTTCCCGCCGCGGGACACCGCGCGCAGGATCGAGTCGATGGTGTGCATGAAGGGGATCGGGCCGGTGGAGGTCGTGTTGTTCGACCGGATCGGCGAGCCCTGCGCGCGCAGCTTGGTGACGGAGAGCCCGATGCCGCCCGTGCCCTTGGTCAGCCACATGACGTCGCGCGTGGTCTTTGCGATGTGCTCGATGTCGTCCTGCATCTCGAGCACGAAGCAGTTCGACAGCTGCGGGTACTTGGTGCCCGCGTTGACCAGCGTGGAGCCGGCCGCCAGGTAGTCGAGCGAGCCCATCTTCGAGTAGAAGCCGAGCGCCGCCGTCGTGGGGTCGGCCTCGTTCAGGGACAGGCCCATCGCGATGCGCATCCAGAAGTACTGCGGCACCTCGAGGGGCTCGTTGTCGCGCGCCTTGATGCCGTACCGGTTGTTCAGCGTGACGACGCCGATGTACTTCAGCAGCGAGTCGTGGGCCGGCTCGAGGGCCGCGGCCAGCGCGTCCAGGTCGAACATCTCGGCCAGGCGGGGGTCGAGCAGGTCCTCGGCCACGCCGCGGGCGACGTAGCGGGGGAAGTGCTGGGCGTGCAGGGCCTTCACGTCGGCCTCGTCGGCGTAGTCGCCGAGCACGCGCTTGTAGATGGTCTTCAGCAGCAGGCGGGCCGCGACGGTGTCGAAGGCGGGGTCGTCCTTGACGTTCTGCAGCGCCACCTGGATGACGGCCTCGTCCAGCTGCTGGGTGGTGATGCCGTCGAACAGCGTCAGCTCCAGCTCGCTGGCGATCTGCGTGACCCACGTGATGTTCGGGTCCAGGCCCTCGGACGCGTGCTCGATCGCCAGGTTGATCTTGTTGGCGTCGTACGGCTCGCGGGACCCGTCGCGCTTGACCACCGTGATGCTCATCCGCATCTCCCTCCAGCGCCTGTCGCGCCCACCGCCGATCGAGGTGCCCCGACCGGGGGATCACTATATGTCGGGGTGTCTGGGGATCGACAACCCCACATGTTGTGGAATCGGACGGCGTGTCGTCCACAGGTGATACCGGCGATCTGTGGAGAACACGCCCGGCCTGGGGAGAACCTAGGCGGCCCCTCCGACACCGCGGCCCGTACGATCGGGGGCCGTGGCGGGAGCGGGGTACGGCGAGCTGCTGCGCGTCCCCGGGGTCGCCCGGATCATCGCCGCGCAGCTGGCCGCCCGTCTGCCGTCGGGCATGCTGTCGCTCGGCCTGCTCTTCCACGTCGAGTCCCGCACCGGGTCCTACGGCGTCGCCGGCATCGTCCTGGCCGCCCTGAGCATCGGCCAGGCGCTCGCCGGTCCCGCCATGGGCAGGCTCATGGGGCGCCTCGGCATGCGGCCCGTGCTGCTCGCCTCGACGGCCGTCTGCGCGATCGCGGTCGCCGCGATCGCGCTGGCGCCGCTGCCCCCGGCCGGCGCCGTCGCGCTGGCGCTGGTCAGCGGGCTGTCGTTCCCGCCGGTGACCTCGGCCGTGCGGACCATCTACCCGAAGATGGTGCCGTCGTCGATGCTGACGCCGCTCTACTCCCTGGACGCGTCGCTGCAGGAGCTGATCTGGATCGGCGGCCCCGTGGTCGTGACCCTCGTCGCCACGGGCGTCAGCACGGTGCTCGCGCTGCTGCTGTCCGTCGCGCTGATGATCGGCGGCGGGCTCTGGTTCGCCCTCTCGCCCGGGGTCGCCCGCGTGCGCATCCCGCGCAGCAAGCGGCGCTTCGGCCGGGTGCTGCTGCGGCCCCAGGTGGCGCTGGTCACGGCGGTCGGGTTCCTCGTCATCGCCTCGTGCTCGGCGATCGAGACCGGCGTCGCCGGCGCCTTCGGCGAGTCCGACCCCACCAGCGGCGTCGTGCTGGCGATCTGGGCGGTCGCCTCCCTGGCGGGCGGCCTGCTGCTCGGCCGTCTGCCCATGCGGCCGTGGTCCCTGGCGCTGCGTCTGGCGGGCGTCACGGCCGGCGTGGCGCTGACCCCGTTCGTCAACGGCTTCTGGGGGCTCTCCGCCGCCCTCGTGGTCGCCGGCTTCGGGCTGGCGCCGGCCCTGGGGGTCATGAGCGCGGTCGTCTCCTCCTCCGTGCGCTTCAGCGACACGGCGGAGGCCTACGGCTGGACCAACACCGGGCAGCTGGTCGGCGTCGCCCTCGGCGCCGCGCTGGCCGGGCAGGCGCTCGACGGCTACGGCGCTGCGGCGGCCTTCGGCTGCGCGGCGGTGCTGGCCGCCGCCTCCGCCGTGGTGGCGGCCGTCGGCATCCCGGCCCAGCCCGACCTGAAGGGCCGGGACGCGGGCCCCATGGCCGACACGGCGCCCATCCCGATCACCCCGTCCTGAGAACGGGACGTCCCCGTCAGACCGCGGCCTCGACTTCGGCCAGCACCGCCATGGCGTACGCGTCCTCGACCTCGTCGGCCAGGTGCACCCGGCGCTCGCCGCGGAACACGCAGACGACCCGCCAGCCGCCGGCCGACTCGTCGCGCTCCAGGCTGCGGAAGGTGTCCTTCAGCGCGACCCGCAGCTGGTCCTCGCGCGGGAACCACAGGGCGTCCTCGATGGCCACCGAGTCGAGCGCCCATTCCGTGGTGCCGTTGAACCCCAGCACGGTGCCGGAGGGGAAGGCGTGCGCCTCGATCGTCATGTCGCTGACGGTGAACGCCTCGGTGCCGGTGGACTCCATGTCCTGGCCGATCAGCTGGAACCGGTCGCCGGAGGCCGGCCGCCACTGCAGCCCGGCCTCGCGCAGGCGGAGGGCCAGGGGGCGGGAGATCATCTCGCCAGCATAAGCACGCCGCCGACGGCGGAAGGGCGGGCCCGCGTGCGCGGACCCGCCCTTTCGAGGATCAGCCGATCAGTGCGCGGCGTTGTAGGCGGTCTGCACCTCGGACGGGATGCGGCCGCGGGTCGAGACCGTGTAGCCGTTCTCGTTCGCCCAGTCGCGCATCGCCTTCAGGTCGCCCTTCGGGGCGCGGGGCGCGGAGGACGACCCGGACGCCTTCGCCCGGCCCGCCACGTCGGCCTTGCGGGCCGCGTTGACGTAGGGCGCGAGCGACGAGCGGAACTCCTCGGCGTGCTCCTCGGTGAGGTCGATGGTGTAGCTGACGCCGTCCAGGGAGAAGCGGACGCTCTCCCCCGAACCGTCCTCGATCGGCTGCTGGGTCAGGTCGTCGACGAGCTGCACGATGTACTTCTGCGCCATTGGCGGTCATTCTCCTTGTGGAAAGTCTCGGGTCCTGCGGGTACAGAGGCGCAATTGCGCCGTTCACCCGAATCATACACAGGAATGCGCCTTTTCCTTCGTTTTCGGCACGCCGAATGCTAAAGATTCCCGAGCGACCCGGAAAGCAGCGGGCGAGAGGTCCGGCGGGGCCGCGGCGCACACCATTCCCTGCCATTCCGTGCGCCGTGGAGAATTCGCGCGCCCGCCTTTCGTCACTCCGTTCCGCGCACGTCCACCAGGTGCGGTGAACCGGGGTGCGCGGTGCGGTCGGAGAGGCCGCGGACGGCCTGCCCGAGCGCCTCGACGCCGTCGTGCCGGGGCCGCCAGCCCAGCTCGCGGCGGGCCCGCTCGGTCGACATCACGGGCACGGAGGTCGCGATGTCCAGCCAGCCGGGGTCGGCGGCCAGCAGGTGCAGCTGCCAGGCGAGCCACATCAGTCCGCGCAGCGGCGCGATGCGCACCGGCACCCATCGGGCGCCGAGGAGCCCGGCGACCTGCCGCGGGCCGATCTCCGGCTCGGCGGCGATGTTGAAGGCGCCGTCGGCGCGCTGCACGACCGCGCGCACGAAGGCGTCGGCCAGGTCGTCGGCGTGCACGACCTGCGAGTGCAGGCGGGGCGGCAGCGGCAGCACGGGCAGCGGCACGCGGCCGATCCAGCGCACGGGCAGCAGCCGGCCGCCGAACAGCAGCCGCAGCTCCTCCCCCACCGCGCCCTGCATCACGAGGCCCGGGCGCATGCGGACCACGCGCACGTCGGGCTGCGCCGCCTGGAACCGGTCGAGCATGCGCTCGTCCGCCGCCTTGTGCCGGGCGTAGTGCGAGGTCGCGATGCCGCCCGTCGGCCAGGACTCGTCCACCCGGCGCCGCTTGGGCCCCGGGCTGTAGGCCCCCACCGACGAGGCGACGACCACCTGCGGCACCCCGGCCGCGGCGA
>JAKONM010000107.1 GCA_022701925.1 Microbacteriaceae bacterium | reverse complement strand
ACATGGTCGAGCGCTTCGAGACGCGCAAGCTGGTCGACCGCGCCAAGGGCCTGCTGAACGAGAAGATGGGCCTCAGCGAGCCCGAGGCGTTCCGCTGGATCCAGAAGGCCTCCATGGACCGCCGCCTGACGATGCACGACGTCGCCCAGGCCGTGATCGAGCAGCTCAGCGCGCCCAAGAAGTAGCCCTTGCTCGGTGTTCTGGTGCGTCTGCCGGACGCGGAGGCACCAGAGCGCTGATCACGGCGCGCAGGGCCCGAGTGCTCGGTGGGACCGTGCGAGCAGTGCGGCACGATGCTCGGTCAGGAGCGACGCCTCCGGGATCCGGATGAGGGTCCACCCCTCGGCCGCGAAGTCGTGGTAGCGACGCACGTCGTGGTTCCACTGCTCCCGGCCCGGGAGGAGGACTCGGCGTCGATCAGCTGCTGCGGGAGGGGCCGGGGAGGGTTCACGCCCGGACGATCGTGAGCGCTCCGGCTGGCCCTCGCCGTCGCTCCACCGTCCGCGGTGCGGTCGGTGTTCCGGCGCGCACCGATGCTGGAGGAGCACCAGGACACCGACCGGGGGTCAGGCGTCGCGGAGCAGGTTCGTCATGCGGATGGTGCTGAGGCGGCGCCCCGCCTCGTCGCGCACCACGGTCTCGTGGGTGCAGAGGGTGCGGCCCAGCACCAGCGCCTCGCAGGTCGCGGTGACGAAGCCCTCGGTCGCGCTGCGGCTGTGGGTCGCGTTGATCTCGATGCCGACGGCGTAGCGGCCGGGCCCCGCGTGGATCGCGGAGGAGACGCTGCCCAGGCTCTCGCCGAGCACCACGTGGGCGCCGCCGTGCAGCAGCCCGACGACCTGCCGGTTGCCCTCGACGGGCATCCGCGCGACGGAGCGGGAGGCCGACAGCTCGACGAAGTCGATCTGCATCTTCACCGCGAGCTCGCCGCCGCGGGTCGACACCAGCCGCTCCACCAGCTCGGGATCGAGGTCCTCGGGCACCTGCATGGCGGCCTCCTGGGGGCACGGGGGAGCGTCGGGACCGCTCACTACGCTGGAATCATGCCCGACTCGTCGAAGCCCGTGCTGCTGGTCGTCGACGGGCACTCCCTCGCCTTCCGGGCGTTCTACGCCCTCCCGGTCGACAGCTTCAGCACCAGCGACGGGCAGCACACGAACGCCATCCACGGCTTCCTGTCGATGCTGCTGCTCCTGCTGCAGAAGGAGCGGCCGAGCCACGTGGCCGTCGCGTTCGACATCTCGCGGCACTCGTTCCGCACCCGGGAGTACCCGGAGTACAAGGGCACCCGCAGCGAGGCGCCGCCGGAGTTCAAGGGCCAGGTGCCGCTGCTGCAGGAGGCCCTCGCGGCCATGAACATCCCGACCGTCACGAAGGAGGACTTCGAGGCGGACGACATCCTGGCGACCCTCAGCGTGCAGGGCCGGGAGCAGGGCTACGAGGTGCTGGTCGTGTCCGGCGACCGCGACGCGATCCAGCTCGTGAACGACGACGTCACGCTGCTCTACCCCTCCGTGCGCGGGGTCAGCGAGCTGACGCGGTACGATCCCGCGCGGGTGATGGAGCGCTACGGCATCGAGCCGCGCCAGTACCCCGAGGTCGCCGCCCTGGTCGGCGAGACCAGCGACAACCTCAGCGGCATCGACAAGGTCGGCGAGAAGACCGCCGTGAAGTGGATCCTGCAGTTCGGTTCGCTGGAGCAGCTGCTCGAGCGCCGCGACGAGGTGAAGGGCAAGGTCGGGGACAACCTGCGGGAGCAGTGGGGCAACGCCGAGCGCAACCGCCGGCTGAACCGGCTGCACACCGACCTCGAGCTGCCGGTCGGCCCGGCGGACCTGGTCCGCCGCCCGATCGACGAGGACGCCGTGCGCGCGGTCTTCAAGCGCCTGGAGTTCCGCACCCTGCTCGACCGGGTGCTCAAGCTGGAGGGCGGCGGGGTGTCCGGCACCGCGCCCGAGGCGGAGGCGGACGCGGACGCCGCGCCGCCGGCGCCCGCCCCGCAGCAGCTGGTCGGCGAGGAGCTGCAGGCGTGGCTGGACCGGGTGCGGGAGGGCAACCCGGACGGGCTCGGGCTGCAGGTCGAGGTGCAGGGCGACCGCGTGGTGTCGATCGGCGTCGCCGGCGCGGAGGAGACGCTCGACGTGCCCTGGCAGCCCGGCAGCGCCGACCTCGACCCGGTGCAGCGGTGGCTGGCCGATCCGGAGGCGCCGAAGCTGCTGCACGACGCGAAGGCGCAGACGAAGTCGCTGGCCGCCAGCGGGCTGCCGCTGGCGGGGGTCGCCTTCGACACCCTGCTGGCCGGCTGGCTGCTGCGGCCGAGCGGCCAGGAGAAGACGCTGGCGCAGGTCGTGGACCGCTACCTGCAGGAGCGCCTGCCCGAGGTCGACCCGAACCAGCTGGTGCCGGACGTCGGCGGCGCCGCTCCGGCGCCGGTGCACGCGTGGTACGTGCTGCGCGCCGCGCACGTGCTGCGCGAGGGGCTGGACGACCGCACCCGGCAGGTGCTGTCCGAGATCGAGCTGCCGGTGCTGGCCGTGCTGGCCGACATGGAGATCGCGGGCGTCGCCGTCGACGCCCCGGGACTCGACGCGCTGAGCGCCGAGCTGGCCGCCCGCATCCAGGGACTCGCCGAGCAGGCGTACGGGATCGTGGGCCACGAGCTGAACCTCGGCTCGCCGAAGCAGCTGCAGGAGGTGCTGTTCGGCGAGCTCGGCATGCCCGGCACCCGGCGCACCAAGACCGGCTTCTCCACCGACGCCGACTCGCTCGCCGACCTGCAGGCGAGCCACCCGCACCCGTTCCTCGACGTGCTGCTGCAGCATCGCGACGCGTCGAAGCTGCGCCAGATCATCGAGACGCTGCAGCGGGGCATCGGCGCCGACGGCCGCATCCACACGACCTACGTGCAGACCGGCACGACCACGGGACGCATCTCGTCGAACGACCCGAACCTGCAGAACATCCCGATCCGGGCGGAGGAGGGTCGGCGCATCCGCGGCGCGTTCGTCGCCGGGCCCGAGTACCCGACCCTGCTCACCGCCGACTACTCGCAGATCGAGATGCGCATCATGGCGCACCTGTCGGAGGACGACGGGCTGATCGAGGCCTTCCACTCCGGCGAGGACCTGCACCGCTTCGTGGGCAGCCGGGTCTTCGGCGTCGAGCCCGCCGAGGTCACGGCCTTCATGCGCACGAAGGTCAAGGCGATGTCCTACGGCCTGGCGTACGGGCTGTCCGCGTTCGGGCTGTCGCAGCAGCTGCGCATCGACCGCCGGGAGGCGGAGGACCTGATGCAGGGCTACTTCGAGCGGTTCGGCGGCGTGCGCGACTACCTGCGCGACGTCGTGGAGAAGGCCAGGGTCGACGGGTACACCGAGACGATCTTCGGACGCCGGCGTCCGTTCCCCGACCTGAACAGCCCCAACCGCGTGCTGCGCGGCAACGCGGAGCGGGCCGCGCTGAACGCGCCGATCCAGGGCACCGCGGCCGACATCGTGAAGATCGCGATGATCGGGGTGGCGCAGGACCTGCGCGACCGCGGGCTGCGGTCGCGGCTGCTGCTGCAGGTGCACGACGAGCTGGTGCTGGAGGCCGCCGACGGCGAGGCGGAGCAGCTGGCCGAGGTCGTGCGCACGCGCATGCG
>JAKONM010000091.1 GCA_022701925.1 Microbacteriaceae bacterium | reverse complement strand
GAACTACGGCCTGGAGAAGCAGGTGGAGCACGACCTCCGCTACGACCGCGCGGACGAGTGGGTCGACGTGGTGCGCGCGCTCTGGCGCAGCTGGGAGCCGGGAGCGGTGGTGGAGGACGCGGCGAACGGGGTCTTCGCGGACTTCCGCCGCGTGCACACGATCGACCACGAGGGCCGCTTCTTCCGCGTGCGCGGGCCGCTGAACGCGGTGCCGCCGGAGGAGGAGCCGGTGATGGTGCAGGCCGGCGCCTCCGGTCGTGGCCAGGCGTTCGCGGGCCGGCACAGCGACGTGGTGCTGGCCCTCGCGAGCACGCCCGAGCGGATGCGGAAGCACCGCGACGAGGTGCGAGCGGCGGCCGCCGCGGCGGGCCGCTACCCCGACGACGTCACCGTGCTGTTCGTGGTCAACCCCGTGCCCACCGCGAACGACGAGGAGACGGCGTCCGTCCGGGAGCGGCGCGGGGCGCTGACGCAGGCCGCGATCGACGAGCAGCTGCAGTCGATCTCCTACCTGACGAACGTCGACTTCTCGCGCTTCGCGCTGGACGAGCCCCTGCCGTCCTTCGAGACCAACAGCAACCGCGGCACCCTCGAGAACTTCGTGCGCAGCGCGCCGGAGGGCTCGACGCTGCGCGAGGTGCTGGCCGCCCGGGCGAAGGCCGACGGCCTCGCGATCGTCGGCACCCCGACGCAGATCGCGGACCGGCTGGGCGAGCTGGCCGACGGCAGCGGCGCGGACGGGTTCCTCTTCACCGGCCAGGTGCACCCGGCGCACGTGCACCGCACGCTCGACCCGCTCGTGCCGGCGCTGCGCGACGCCGGCCTGCTGCAGCGCGAGCTCGGCGACGGCGGCCTGCGCGCGAACCTGCGGCGCCGGTGATGGCCGTCCGCGGCCTGGTGCTGGGCACCGAGCCCGTCACGGCCGACGCGCTGCTGGAGGTGGCCGACGGCGCCCCGGTGCGGCTCGGCACCGCCGCGAGGGCGCGCATGGCCGTCACGCGGTCGATCCTGGTGGCCGCGATCGAGCGCGGCGAGGCGGTCTACGGCGCGACCCGCGCGCTGGGAGCAGGATCCGGGGACGCGGTGGACGACCCGGCCGCCTTCCAGGTGCGCACGCTGCGCAACCACGCCGGGGCCCTGGGCGAGCCGCTGGAGCCGGAGGAGGTGCGGGCGGGCATGGCGGCCCGCCTGGCGCACCTGGCGCTCGGCGGTGCGGGCGCGAGGCCGCAGGTCGCCGACGCGCTGGCGGCGCTGCTCGACGCCCGGGTGCAGCCGCTCGTGCGCGACCGGGGCTCGGTCGGCATGGCCGACCTGGCCCTGCTCGCGCCGGTGGCGCTGGTCCTGATCGGCGAGGGGTCGGCGGCCCTCCCCGACGGCCGGGTCGTGCCGGGGGCGGAGGCGCTGCGGACGGCGGGGCTCGAGCCGCTGGTGCTCGAGGTGCACGAGGCCCTCGCCCTGCTCAGCACCAACGCCTTCACCCTCGGCGTGGGCGCCCTGGTCGCCGCGCGAGCGGAGGGGGTCGGCGCGATCGCCGACCTGGTGGCCGCGCTGTCGCTGGAGGCCGCCGCCGCGCACCGGCCCTCGGGCGACCTGCGGCCGTTCTCGGAGGCCGCGCACCGCGCCCACGAGGAGACCGGCCAGTGGCGCTCCGCCGCCGCCCTCCGGGGTGCGCTGGCGGGCTCCTACCTGCACGACGACGAGCGGCCGCGGGCCCTGCAGGACGAGCTGTCCTTCCGCTGCATCCCCCAGGTGCACGGCGCGTTCGACGACCAGGTGCAGACGCTGCTGCTGCAGGTCGACGACGCGCTGTCGGTGAGCCCGGAGAACCCGCTGGTCGACGTGGAGTCGCGGTCGGTGGTGCCGAACGGCAACTTCGCGCAGCCCGGCCCGGTGCTGGCCGTGGAGTCGCTGCGCCTCGCGCTCGCGCACCTGGGCGGCCTGTCCGAGCGGCGGACGGCCGTGCTCTCGGCGCTCGCGCGGCCCCTGCGGACCGCCGGGCGGGCGGGCATGCCCGGCCTGCTGGCCTACACCGCGGCCGAGGACGCGGCGGCGCTGCGACTCGCGGCCGCGCCGGTGGGGCTGCAGCCGACCGTGCTGTCCCAGGTCGAGGACTGGGCCTCGTGGGGCTGGACCGCGGTGCGGACGACCCGCGACGCGCTGCCCGACGCCCTGGAGCTGCTGGCGATCGAGGCGCTCCACGGCGCGTCGCTGCTGCGCGACGCCCCGCAGCGCGGGCGTCTCGGCGAGGGGACGGGGCCGCTCGCCGAGCGCCTGATCGCGCTGCTCGACCTCGACGACGCCGAGCAGCAGGTCCGCGCGGCCGAGGAGGTGCTCGCGGGCCCATGATCGGCGGGTCCGATCAGGGGACGGGCGGCAGGTCCTTCGCGAAGCGCAGGTAGGCGTCCGGCGGCTGCGGCACGGCCGGGTCGAACGCCGCTGTCCAGCCGTGGCGCAGGTAGAGGGCGACCGCCTCCGGCTGCGCGGCGCCGGTCGACAGCACCAGGCGTCGGTAGCCCATCCGCCTGGCGCGCTGCTCGAGCCCGGCCAGCACGACGCCGGCCAGCCCCTGCCGGCGGCGGTCCTGCCGGGTCCACATGCGCTTGACCTCGGCCGCGTCCCCGGTGCGCATCAGCGCCCCGCCGGCGATCGGCCGCCCCTCCTCCAGCACCACGAGGAACGCGCCGCCCTGCGCCTCGGTGAACACCGAGGGCGGGTAGCGGGTCAGCTCGGCGGACGACGGCACGCCGTTCGTCGGCGCGTACCGCGCGTCGTACTCGCGGGCGAGGTCCTCCAGCAGCGGGCGGAGCACCGGGTCGTCGGCCGCCACCTGCAGCACCGTCCGCTCGGCCACGGGATGACGCTAGCCGAGCACGAGCAGCGCGCCCGGCACGACCTCCATCGTCACCGGCAGGGGCCCCAGCCGCTCCCCGTCGGCGTAGACCTGGATCGCCGGCCCGCGGTCGTCCGTGTCGATCGTCACCACGCGGCCGCGCTCGATCGACACGTGCTCGTCCAGCACGTGCGTGCCGCGGAACACGCGGGGCAGCAGCCGGACCAGCTCGGAGCGCCTCAGCGGCGTCGCCACCAGCACGTCGAGCAGCCCGTCGTCCATGCGGGCGTCGGGCGTCAGCCGCATGCCGCCGCCGATGGAGGCGCTGTTGCCCACCGTCACGAGCACGGCGTCGAGCCGTCGCGTGTCGCGGTCGGTCGTGATGCGGTAGCGGCGCGGGCCGAGGTGCAGCAGCTCCAGCAGCACCGCGACCACGTACCGCGGGGTGCCGGAGAGCCGGGTCATGCGGTTGGCGCGCTCGTTCACCGCGGCGT
>JAKONM010000067.1 GCA_022701925.1 Microbacteriaceae bacterium | reverse complement strand
CCGGCGCTGCCCCGCGATGGTGGCGACCCCGAGGTCGCCCGTGGCCGTCCGGTCCCCGCCGATCAGGGTCGGCGCCAGGTACACGAGCACCTCGTCCACGAGGCCCGCGGCGATCCACGCCGAGACGACGGTGGGGCCGCCCTCGAGGAAGGCGCTCGTGGCGCCCTCCTCCGCGATCGCGGCCAGCGCCGCGGCGGGGTCGTGGCCGGGCACGTGGAGCAGCGGGCGGGGGTGCCGCCGGACCGCGGCGTCGTCCGACGGGCGCGGCCCGCCGACGACGACGGGCAGCGGCTGATGGGGCAGCAGGCCCTCGGCGCCCCGCGCGGTGAGGGCCGGATCATCGGCGGCCAGCGTGCCGGCGCCGACGACGATCGCGCCGTGGTCCGCGCGCCACCGGTGCACGTCGGCGCGCGCCTCGGGTCCCGTGATCCAGCGGCTGCTGCCGTCGGCCGCGGCGATGCGGCCGTCCAGGCTCGACGCCCACTTGGCCGTCACCCAGGGTCGGCCGAGCCGCAGCGCGGCGTTCCACCGTTCGTTCAGCGCCGCGGCCTCCTGCTCGAGCACCCCGGACTCCACGTGGACGCCCGCGGCGCGCAGCCGCTCGGCGCCGCCCCGAGCCTCGGGGTGGCCGTCGGTCTGCGCGTGGACGACCCGGGCGATCCCGGCCTCGATCAGCGCCACCGAGCACGGACCGGTGAGCCCGACGTGGTCGCAGGGCTCCAGCGTGACGACCGCCGTCGCGCCCCGGGCCCCGCCCTCCGGCAGCTGCGCCAGCGCGTCGACCTCCGCGTGCGGGGTGCCGGCCCCGCGGTGGTGGCCCTCCGCGATCGGCGTCCCCTCGGGGGACAGCAGCACGCAGCCGACCCGCGGGTTGCGGTCGCCCGCCGGGCCCAGCGCCGCCAGCTCGAGGGCGCGCCGCATGGCGACGTCGACGGGGGTCGCCGTCTGCTGCGTCGCGCTCGTCATCGGATCTCCGCCTGTCCCGGGGGTGCTCCGGGGGAGGCGGACGGGCCGCCGACGGGCGCCGTCCGCTCGGAACGAGCGCAGGCGACCGCCTCCGTGCTTCTCTCATCCAGACTGTGACTGTCGGTTCCGGAGTTCCACCGGATCGGCCCGCACCGCCCTTCCGGGTGGTGCGGGTTCGCGGACTTTGACCGCCGGTTCGGACTTCCACCGACCCCGGAGCACGTGTTGTGAAGGACCAGTCCTACCAGACCGGCCCGGCAGGGTGCACCGCGGAGGCGCCACCCTCATGCCCCCCGTGCGGCGTCGAGGGCGGCCAGCACGGCGTCCGGCCGTTCGACGGCGGCGAAGTGGCCCGCGTCCGGCACCGTGACCTCGGCGAAGTCGGGCAGCAGGGCCCGCAGCCGCTCGGCGTCGCGCCGACCGACGAACACGTCGTGCAGCCCCCGCACGGACCGGACGCGGCATCGCACCCGGGACCACTCCTGGACGTCCGCGTCGGTCGCGGCCGCGGTGGCGGCGGTGAAGGCCCGCGGCCGGACCTCCTCGGCCAGCGCCGCGGGCACGGAGGGGTGCACCGCTGCCCGGTCCGCGAAGAGCGGCGCGCTGAGCCGGGACAGCACGCCGGTGCGGTCGAGCACGCGCAGCAGCGCGGCCCCCTCCTGCGGCATCGCCGCCAGCATCCGCATCGCGAGCCGCATCCCGGCGAACCACGGCAGCCGCAGTCCGCCCAGGAGCGGGCGCTGCACGGCCCGCACGACGGCGGGTCCGGAGGGGGAGACCAGGACCACTGCTTCAGTCGCGGCGGGCTCGGTGGCCGCCAGCCGGAGCGCCACGAAGCCGCCCAGGGAGTGCCCGATCACGCTCCAGCGCTCGAGGCCCGCGGCGCGGGCGACCTCCGCGACCGCCTCCGCGGCCCGAGCCGCGTCGAGCGGGACGCGGGGAGCGGGCGACCCGCCCCAGCCCGGCAGGTCCACCGCCACCACGCCGCTGAGGGGCCGCCCGGCGATGGCCGCGGCTTGCAGCAGCGGGGTCCACGTGGTCCAGGAGGCCGCGGCCCCGTGGATCAGCACCAGCCCCGACGCGCCGGATCCGGCCCCGATCCGGGCGACCACCGGGCCGACGGCGGTGGGGACCACGATCCGGGTCAGCCCGAGTCGGCGCTCGTCGGCGACGAGCGGCAGCCCCGTCGTCGTCCGCATCATCGGGGTTCGGTGCCGCGGGCCCCGGGGGAGGTCCGTCGTTCAGGAATTCCTGTCGGACGCTCCCGCCGCACCGGGCTCCGGACGGCCTCAGCCCGCGAGCGACGCCCGCTCGGGGCCGACGGCCGCCAGCACGCCGTCCAACCCGTCGAGACCGTGGTCCTCGCCCAGCAGGTCGGCGGCGACCACGGCCGCCAGGGCCGCCGAGGTCTGGATGCCGAAGCCGGCCTGCCCCGCCAGCCAGTACAGCCCCGGCACCTCGCGGTCGCGCCCGACGACGGGCAGGCCGTCCGGCGCGATGGTCCTGAGGCCGGTCCAGCCGTCCTCCGGCTCGCCGAGGGCCAGGTCGGTCACGGCGTTGACGCGCTCGATCGCCGTCGCGATCACCTCCGGCCGCGGCTTCGCGTCCTCGGGCGCGCTGGGCTCGTCCTCCAGCGCGCAGGCCAGCAGCACGTCGCCGCGCGGCCGGAAGTACCAGCGGTCGGCCACGTCCGCCGCCATCGGCCAGCCGGGTTCGACCGGCCGGGTCGTGGACCGCGCGACCGCCACCGTGCGGCGCTTCGGCACCAGGCCGTGCTCGCGGGCGCCGAGGAGCCCGCCGACCTGGTCCGCCCAGGCGCCGGCCGCGTCGACGACGGTGCCGGCCTCGACCTGCTCGCCGCCGGCGGTGAGCCGCCATGCTCCTCCGACCCGCTCCGCGCGCTCCAGACGCCGTCTCGGCAGGATCTGGACGCCCGCGGCCAGGGCGCGCTCGCGGTAGTCGGCGAGCAGCGCGGGCACGTCGACCTCGACGGCCGAACGGTCGATCGCGGCGTCCACCAGGGCGTCGCGGCGCAGCGCGGGCAGCAGGCGGACGGCTTCGTCCGCACCGATCTCCTCCAGCCCCGGCACGGTCGCCAGCAGCTCGTCGAACACCGCCCGCTCGGGGGAGCCGTGCGCCCAGAGCAGCGGCCGGGAGGTGAAGATCGGCCGGCCGAGCCGCTGCGCGATCGCTTCAACCATCGGGATCGACGCGGCTGTCAGCCGCCGCACCGGCGCGGGCCCGTACGTCGGCTGCATCTGCTGGGCCGACCGGCTGGAGGTGTGCAGGAACAGGTCCGGCTCGGTCTCCAGCACGACGACCGACGCGCGCCCGCCCAGCGCGGCCGCCAGGGAGAGGCCGGCGACGCCGCCGCCGATGATCGCGATGTCCGCGGTGGTGCTCATGGTTCCCTTCTACCGGAAGTGGTGTTGCCGCCGCGTTGCGGAGGGGGCGGGGCCGCCCTCGATGGCGCCCCGCTCGCCGAAGGCCATCACAAGGACGGGTAGAGCCCCACGCGCTCCTGCACCTGCGCCAGCTTCGCCGACGCGATGCCGTTCGCCCGCTGCCCGCTGGCCTCGAGGATGCGGTCGACCTCGGCGGGGTCCGCCTGCAGCTCGAGGGTGCGCTCCCTGACGGGCGCGAACGCCTCCACGACCGCGTCCGCGACGTCGCGCTTGAAGTCGCCGTAGCCGCGACCCGCGTACTCCTCCTGCAGCGTCGCGATGTCCTGCCCGCGGAACGCGGAGAGGATCGCCAGCAGGTTCGAGACGCCCGCCTTCTCGGCGCGGTCGAACCGCACCTCGCGACCGGTGTCCGTGACCGCAGACCTGATCTTCTTCGCGATCGCCGTCGGGGTGTCGAGCATCCACACGATGCCGCTGTCGCTCGCCGCGGACTTGCTCATCTTCGCCGCGGGGTTCTGCAGGTCGTAGATGCGCGCGGTCTCCTTCTGGATCTGCGGCTGCGGCACCGTGAAGGTGTCGCCGAATCGGCTGTTGAAGCGCTGGGCGAGGTCGCGCGCCAGCTCCACGTGCTGCTTCTGGTCGTCGCCGACCGGCACCCGCTCCGTGTCGTACAGCAGGATGTCGGCCGCCATCAGGATCGGGTAGGTGAAGAGCCCGACGCTGGCGGCGTCGGCGCCCTGGCGGGCCGACTTGTCCTTGAACTGGGTCATGCGGCTGGCCTCGCCGAAGCCGGTGATGCCGTTCAGCACCCACGTCAGCTGCGCGTGCGCGGGCACCTGGGACTGCACGAACATCGTGGAGCGCTCGGGGTCGATCCCGGCGGCCAGGTACTGGGCGGCCAGGGTCCTGGTCGCCTCCCGCAGCGCCTTCGGGTCCTGCGGCACCGTGACGGCGTGCAGGTCGACGATGCAGAAGATCGCGTCGTAGTCGTCCTGCATCGACTGCCACTGCTGGATCGCGCCGATGTAGTTGCCGATGTGCAGCGACTCGGCGGACGGCTGGATGCCGGAGAAGATCCGGGGCTTGGTCATGGGGGCCTCGTCAGGTGGTGCGGGTCGGTGAGGGAGGAGGGTCAGGCGCCGATGCGGTAGTCGACGACCACCGGGGTGTGATCGGACCAGCGCTCGTCACGGGACGCGGCGCGGTCCACGACCACGGACTCGACCCGCTGCCCGAGGGCGGGGGAGGCCAGGTGGTAGTCGATGCGCCAGCCGGCGTCGTTGGCGAAGGTCTGCCCGCGCCAGGACCACCAGGTGTAGGGCCCCTGCACCTCGCCGGCGGCACGGCGCCCGACGTCGATCCAGCCCAGGCCGGCGCCCGCGTTGTAGCCGGGATCGCCCTCGGCGCCCACGAAGCGGTCCCAGTACGCGCGCTCCTCGGGCAGGAACCCCGAGTTCTTCAGGTTGCCCTTCCAGTTCTTGATGTCCAGGCTGCGGTGCGCGATGTTGAGGTCGCCCACCACGACCGCGAGCGGCTCGTGCTCGACCAGCTGCGGCAGCCGCGCCTCCATCGCGTCGAGGAAGCGGAACTTGTCGTCCTGCTTCGGACTGCCGACCTCCCCGGAGTGCACGTAGGCGGAGACGACCGTCAGCACCTCGCCGCCGACCGCGTAGTCGGCCTCGAGCCAGCGCCCTGCGGTGTCGAAGTCCTCGTCGCCGATCGCCACCCGGTGGATCTGCGCCGCCCCGCGCGAGGCGATCGCGACACCGGCGCGGCCCTTGGCGGACGCGGCGTCGTGCAGCACGTCCCACTCCGGCCCGAGCAGGCCCTCGAGGTCGGCGGTCTCGGCCCGCACCTCCTGCAGCGCCAGGATCTCGACGCCGCGGCCGTCGAGCCAGGCGCCCATGCCCTTGCGGAACGCGGCGCGGACGCCGTTCACGTTCACCGTGGCGACCCGGACCGTGCGCTGCGCCATGGTCACCAGCGTAGGGCGGGGCGCGGACGGGCCGCTCGGACGGCGTCGCCGCACGGGCGCCGTCTGCCGCAGCCGTGGAGCGGGCGGGTCACCTCGCGGCGCGGTCCACCTGGCGCGCGTCCGGGTCCCGGTCGCCCGTGGCGGCCTGCACCTGCTGGTACTCCGTGGAGGTCGGCACCTCCTGACGCCGCTTCGCCTCCGCCCGCACGTCCGCCTGCAGCGCGCGGGAGAGCCGCCAGCGGTTCAGGCCGCGCGCCTCGCGGACGCGCTGCTCGAGGGCCTCGCGGTTCGCGTCCGCCACGAGCCGCCGGGCCTCCTCGAGGCGCTCGGCGTCCGCCTGCTCCTTCTGCTCCGGCGACAGCGAGCGGGCGTCGATGCCGTTGTCCAGCATGCCCACCGCGATCCACGCCGCGGAGATCAGGATCACCTGGCAGACGATGCTGAAGAACACGAGCAGACCGATCAGCACGGCGAAGCCGCCGATCAGCGGGTTGCTCGAACCGCGGCTCAGCAGGCTCGAGGCGAAGGTCTGCAGCACGGCCAGCGCCACGCCGCCGATCGCGGCGCCGGCCCAGAGCCGCCGGCGAGGAACGGGGATGCCGGACAGGATCCGGAACGCCCCCGCCAGCATCGCCGTCTCGATCGCGGCCAGGACGACCAGGGCGACCGCCGGGGCGAGCACGGCCTGGGCCGGGCTCGCGTCGCCCAGTCCGAGGAGGCTCAGCGTGAAGTCGAGGGCCGCGTTGCTGAGCACCGTGATCGCGGCGGTCAGCAGGACCACGGATCCGAACGCGAAGGCCAGGCCGAGGTCGCGCAGTTTCAGCAGGAAGAAGTTGCCCTGCTCGTTCGGCAGCCCGAACATTATGCGGATGGCGGCCCGCAGCGTCGCGAGGAATCCGACCGCCATGTAGAGCACGATCAGCAGCGAGACCGCGCTCGACAGCGACAGCCCGGGGATCCTCGTGAGCGCGTCCGCGTCGATGATGCCCGCGCCGCCGCCGTAGGCGATGAGGTTCGGCAGGAACTGGTTCAGGGTGGTGAAGACCTGCCCCTGCAGCGTCGCGTTCCCCGCGAGCACGAAGCCGAACACCGAGAAGCCGAAGAACAGCGCGCCCGCCAGCGCGAAGAACGCCTGGTAGGTCATCCCGGACGCCAGCAGCGGTCCGTTGTCGTTCGCGTAGTGGAGGAAGACGCGCACCGGCTTCCAGGCCATCACCCGTTGGATCAGCGCGGCGATCCCCGTCGCCTGCTGCTGCGGATCGGGCCGCGCGCCGGATGCGGGCGAGGTGACGCCCTCGTCACGGACCCCCTGGTCGTCTCGCGATTCGGCCATGCCGGGAACCTATCGAGCGGGCACTGGGCGGCGACAGGGAGTCCGGCGCGTCGGGCGGGGTGCGGGCCCGGGCTTCCGCAGACGTCCCGCCCCTACACTGACCGCTGTTTCGAGAGCCACTGCGAGGAGGCGGGCATGCGACTGTCAGGTATCGGTGTCGGCAGGGCGGTGGCGACCGGACCGGTCCGTCGGATGCCCGACCCCCTGCCCGAGCCCCCCGAGCACGAGACGGTCGCGGACCAGGACGCCGAGGTCGCGCGCACCCGCAGCGCCCTGCAGCAGGTCGCGGCGGAGCTGACCGAGCGCGGCGCCCGCGCCGGCGGGGACGCGAAGAACGTCCTGGACGCGCAGGCGCTCATGGCGGAGGACCCGACCCTCGTCGACGACGTGATCGCCCGGATCGAGAACGGCCGCACCGGCCAGCGGGCCGTGCACGAGGCCTTCTTCGAGTTCCAGGTCATGCTCGTCGGCCTGGGCGGCTACATGGCCGAGCGGGCGACCGACCTGGGCGACGTGGCGCAGCGCGTCATCGCCCGGCTCACCGGGGTGCCGGCGCCCGGGGTGCCGGAGTCGGACACCCCCTTCGTGCTCGTCGCGCGCGACCTCGCGCCCGCCGACACCGCGCTGCTCGACCTGGACAAGGTGCTCGCGCTGCTGACGCGCGACGGCGGGCCGACCTCGCACACCGCGATCCTCGCCCGTGCCCGGTCGATCCCCGCGATCGTCGGGGTGGGCGACGCCGACTCGTTGAGGGACGGGCAGCAGGTGATCGTGAACGCCGGCACCGGCGCGATCGACGTCGACCCGACCGACCAGGAGGTCGCGGAGGCGAAGGCGCTCATCGAGGAGCGCAGGGCGGCGGCGAACGCGCCCATCACGCCGGGGGCGCTCGGCGACGGCACCAAGGTCCAGCTGCTCGCGAACATCGGCGGCGCCAAGGACGCGGCGAAGGCCGCCGAGCTGGGGGCGGAGGGCGTGGGCCTCTTCCGCACCGAGTTCCTCTTCCTCGACTCGAAGTCGGCCCCGACGGTGCAGCAGCAGAAGGAGCAGTACGTCGCCGCGCTGAAGGCGTTCCCGGGCAAGAAGGTCGTCGTCCGCGCGCTGGACGCAGGCGCCGACAAGCCGCTGGCCTTCCTCAACGACAGCGAGGAGGAGAACCCGGCGCTCGGGCTGCGGGGACTCCGCGTGCTCCGCGAGCACGAGGACATCCTGCGGGAGCAGCTGACGGCGCTGGCCGAGGCGGGCGCCGAGACCGAGGCGGACCTGTGGGTGATGGCGCCGATGGTGTCGGAGCCCGAGGAGTCGGAGTACTTCGTCGCGCTCGCCCGCGAGCTCGGCATCAAGGTGCCCGGCGTGATGGTCGAGGTGCCCTCGGCGGCGCTGCTGGCCGAGCAGATCCTCGAGTCCGCGGACTTCGTGTCCATCGGCACGAACGACCTGACCCAGTACACGCTCGCCGCCGACCGCCTGCTCGGCACCGTGGCGGGCTTCCAGGACCCGTGGCACCCCGCCGTGCTGCGCCTCGTCGCCGAGGTCGGGCGCGCGGGCCGGGCCGCGGGCAAGAGCGTGGGCATCTGCGGCGAGGCCGCGGCCGATCCGGGGCTGGCCGTGGTGCTGGTCGGCCTGGGGGCCACGAGCCTGTCGATGACGCCGGCCGCGCTCGCGGACGTGCGGGCGGAGCTGCTGACGGTCACGAAGGAGCAGGCCGAGGCCCGTGCGAAGGCCGCGCTCGGGGCCTCCAGCGCGGCGGGCGCCCGTGCTGCCGCGGCCGCGCTGGCGGAGACCGCCGCCGCCTGATCCGTCGGGAGCGACGGTGATCCGGGGTCCTGGTCGACCAGGACCCCGGATCCACGGGCGGACTACTCGTCCGCCACCGGCACCAGCACGCCGACCCGGTTCGGCCCGTGCGCCCCGACGTAGATCGACCCGTCGACCCCGCCGGCGTAGGCGAAGCCCTCGCCCTCGCCGGGGTTCATCAGGTCGAAGGCCGCGGTGCCCGTGCCGGCGGCGATCACCGCGTCGTCGGTGACGGAGTAGCGGGCGAGCCGGTTCCGTCCGCGGAGGCTGGTGTAGACCCACAGCTCGGTCCCGACCACGTCGAGGCCCTGCGGGGTGCCGCTGATCGAGATCGGCACCGTCCGCTGCACCGTGCCGTCGAACCCGACCGAGGAGAGGGTGAAGGCGCCCTTCACGCCGGTGAAGACCAGCAGCCGGCCGCCGGCGTCGTCCACGCCGACCATGCCGTTGGGCCCGAGCGCGGAGAGGTCGAAGGTCTGCTTCACGGCCGTCGCCGGGTCCGTCGACGCGGGGTCGATCGCCCAGATCGAGGTCGGGTTCAGGGCCCCGCCGTTCGCGGCGTAGAGCAGGCCGGTGGTCGTGGAGAAGGCCAGCTCGGCGCCGTGGCCGATCGGCAGCACGCCCAGGGTGCGCACGAGCGCGCCCCGGCCGTCGTACACGTCGACGCGGGAGGAGGTGGAGTCCACGTCGGTGGCGACGTAGAAGAGCCCGTCGTGCACGGCGAGGCCCTGCTGGTTGCCGTCCGCGACGCCGAACAGGTCGCGCACGCGGTACGGCAGGTGGTCCTTCGACACGGTGAGCCGCTGCGTGCGGACGCGGTCGACGCCCTCCGGCCCGTGCAGGGTCAGCGTCGCCGTGTAGGCCCCGGGCACGATGCGGCCGGTGATCCGGCCGTCCCAGGTGAAGGTGCGCGGGGTGCCGTCGGCGACCTTCCACGACTTCAGGACGCCGAAGCGGTTGGAGATCGTCAGCGTCCCGGACACGGTGGCGGGGGAGGCGGCGACCGCCTCGCCGGACGTCGTCAGCACGACCGAGTCGAGCAGCCCGTCCGCGACGGGCTGCACGGTGTCGGCGGAGGCCGAGAGGCGCAGGGCGCCGACGCCGGTCGGCGCCAGGGTGATCGCGGTCGTGCGGGTCGCATCCCCACCCGGACCGCGGAACACGGTCGTCACGCGGGCGGGACCGATCGGCAGGCCGGTCACCGGCAGCCGAGCGCCCGTCCCGGCGAGCGCGCGGACGCGGTGCAGGGGACCGGCGTCGAGGCGCACCGAGCCCCGCACCGGCAGCACCGTGCCCGTCTCGTCGGTCGCCGTCGCCGTGACCGTCAGCGCGTCGAGCACCCGGTCCTTCCACGGGTAGAGCTTCGAGGCGGAGGGGGTCACGACGACCCGGGTCGGGACGCCCGACCCCACCCGCAGGGCGGCGGCCGCCCGGGCGCGGGCCGCGCGGTCGTCGCTCCGGCGGGCCACCAGGTCCCAGGAGCCCGCGTTCAAGGCGCGCACCGGCACCGTCAGCGTGCGCTGCCACCCGGTGGCGGTCCGCCGCAGAGGCGTCGCCTCGGACAGCTCGACCTTCTTCTTCCCCTTGACGGCCAGCAGGTCCACGTCGCCGCCGCTGACGGAGGAGATCCTGACCTTCGTCCCGTCCTGCAGACCGTCGCCGGCGGGCAGGGTCAGCACCGCGCCGGCCGTCACCTCGAGCGTCAGCGGGTCCGGAGTCTTCGCCGAAGCGGCGCCTGCGCCGGCGGGCACCAGCCCGGCGGCCAGCAGCGCGGCCAGTGCGACAGCGGTCGCCCGCCTCATCCGGCGCTCGGGGCGAGGTGGAGAGGGGGTGTCCCGGGCATGCACGGGAGGCTCGGCGAGGGCGCCGCTCGAAGGCGTGCCCCGTTCGGGTGTGTCGTCGATCCGTCGTCCGGGTGCGGGACGGACGACGAAGGGGACGTCCGCCCGGTGCGATCCGGTCGGACGTCCCCTTCGCAGGTCGCGGGACCCCGGTGCGTCAGGCGATCTTGACGGCGTTCGGCCGGCGGATCATCGCCGACTTCACCTCGCTGATCGCCTTCGTGATCTCGATGCCGCGGGGGCAGGCCTCCGTGCAGTTGAAGGTGGTGCGGCAGCGCCACACGCCCTCGCGGTCGTTCAGCACGTCCAGGCGCACGTCGGCGGCGTCGTCGCGGCTGTCGAAGATGAAGCGGTGCGCGTTCACGATCGCGGCCGGCCCGAAGTACTGCCCGTCCGTCCAGAACACCGGGCAGGAGGTGGTGCACGCGGCGCAGAGGATGCACTTGGTCGTGTCGTCGAAGCGCTCGCGGTCCGCGGAGGACTGCAGGCGCTCGCGGCCGCCCTGCGGCGTCGTGCCCGCCTGCAGGAAGGGCTGCACCTGGCGGAACGACTCGAAGAAGGGCTCCATGTCGACGACCAGGTCCTTCTCCAGCGGCAGGCCCTTGATGGCCTCCACGTAGATGGGCTTGGAGGTGTCCAGGTCCTTCACCAGCGTCTTGCAGGCCAGCCGGTTGCGGCCGTTGATCCGCATCGCGTCGGAGCCGCAGACGCCGTGGGCGCAGGACCGACGGAAGGTCAGCGAGCCGTCCTGGTCCCACTTGATCGCGTGCAGCGCGTCGAGGATGCGGTCGGTGGGCAGCACGTCGACGTCGAAGTCCTGCCAGCGCGGCTCCTGGTCCACGTCGGGATCGAAGCGTCGCACGATCAGGGTGATGGTGGAGAAGCCGTCGGCGGGCCGCCGGCGGATCGCGGGGTTCATCACGGCGTCGGTCACGCCGGGCACGGTCATGGTCATCGCGTCAGTACTTCCGCTCCATCGGCTGGTAGCGCGTCACGACGACGGGCTTCCAGGCCAGCTCGATGTGGTCCTCCGCAGTGGAGCTGTGGGGATCACCCGTCAGGTACGCCATCGTGTGCTGCATGTAGTTCTCGTCGTCGCGCTTCGGGAAGTCGTCCCGCATGTGCCCGCCGCGGCTCTCCTTGCGGTTCCGCGCGGAGTAGACGACGACCTCGGCCAGGTCGAGCAGGAAGCCCAGCTCGATGGCCTCGAGCAGGTCGGTGTTGAACCGCTTGCCCTTGTCCTGGATCGCGATGTGCTGGTAGCGCTCGCGCAGGCCGTGGATGATCTCGGTGACCTTGGCCAGCGACTCGTCCGTGCGGAACACCTGCGCCGAGGCGTCCATGTTCTCCTGCAGCTCGCGCCGCAGGTCGGCGATGCGCTCGCTGCCGGTGGAGGTCCGCAGCTGCTCGACGAGGCCCCGCACGAACTTCGCGGGGTCCTTGGGCAGCGGGATGAACTTCGCGGTCTGCGCGTACTCGACCGCGTTGTTGCCGGCGCGCTTGCCGAACACGTTGATGTCGAGCAGCGAGTTGGTGCCCAGGCGGTTCGACCCGTGCACGGAGACGCAGGCGCACTCGCCGGCGGCGTAGAGACCGGGCACCACCGTGTCGTTGTCGGAGAGCACCTCCGCCTTCACGTTCGTCGGGATGCCGCCCATCGCGTAGTGCGCGGTCGGCATGACCGGCACCGGCTCGACGACCGGGTCGACGCCCAGGTAGGTGCGGGCGAACTCGGTGATGTCGGGCAGCTTGGTCTCGAGCACCTCGGCGCCCAGGTGCGTGCAGTCCAGCAGCACGTAGTCCTTCAGCGGGCCGGCGCCGCGGCCCTCCGCGACCTCCTGCACCATGCAGCGGGACACGATGTCTCGGGGCGCCAGGTCCTTGATGGTCGGCGCGTACCGCTCCATGAACCGCTCGCCGCTGGCGTTGCGCAGGATCGCGCCCTCGCCGCGGGCGCCCTCGGTCAGCAGGATGCCCAGCTTCGCGAGGCCGGTCGGGTGGAACTGGAAGAACTCCATGTCCTCGAGCGGCAGGCCCTTGCGCCAGACGATGCCGACGCCGTCACCGGTGAGGGTGTGCGCGTTGGACGTCGTCTTGAAGATCTTGCCGAAGCCGCCGGTGGCGAAGACGATCGACTTCGCCTGGAAGACGTGGATCTCGCCCGTCGCCAGCTCGTAGGCGATGACGCCGGAGGGGCGCTTGACCAGCTTCCCGTCCTCCAGCACCTCCGTCATGGCGAGGTCGAGCGCGTAGTACTCGTTGTAGAAGTCGATGCCGTGCTTGACGCAGTTCTGGTACAGCGTCTGCAGGATCATGTGGCCGGTGCGGTCCGCGGCGTAGCAGGCGCGGCGCACCGGCGCCTTGCCGTGCTCGGCCGTGTGCCCGCCGAAGCGGCGCTGGTCGATCTTGCCCTCGGGCGTGCGGTTGAACGGCAGGCCCATGTTCTCGAGGTCGATGACCGCGTCGATGGCCTCCTTCGCCAGGATCTCGGCCGCGTCCTGGTCCACCAGGTAGTCGCCGCCCTTCACCGTGTCGAAGGTGTGCCACTCCCAGCTGTCCTCCTCCACGTTGGCGAGCGCCGCAGCCATGCCGCCCTGCGCCGCGCCGGTGTGGCTGCGGGTGGGGTAGAGTTTCGTGATGACCGCGGTCTTGGCCTTGGGGCCGGCCTCGATGGCCGCCCGCATGCCCGCACCGCCCGCGCCGATGATCACGACGTCGTGGCGGTGGTAGTGCACGCCGTCGACGACGCGCTCGTCCGGGCCCTCGTCGGTCCAGGACATCGTCTCCTCCGGGTCGCGCTGGCGCGCGGCCTGGTCGGAGTGGCGGTCGTGCGGGCCCAGGCGGTCCGCGAGTCGCTGAAGAGGATTCGCTGCGTTCACTCAGTTCACCGAAGAGCAGAAGGACGGGAGGTTCTCGGCCGTGCCGTTGGCCGGGCAGGGGTCGAAGGTGAAGATCACCATGGTGCCGAGCACGATCAGCAGCGCCGCGGACACCGCGAGGGCGCCCTTGAGCAGCCGGTTCGCGGCGGGGTTCACCACGTAGTCGTTGGTGATGGTCCGCATGCCGTTGGTGCCGTGGATCAGGGCGAGCCACAGCATCAGGCAGTCCCACACCTGCCAGAAGGGCGTGGCGTACTTGCCGGCGATGAAGGCGAAGTCGATCTGCTTCACGCCCTCACCGGCGACCAGGTTGACGAACAGGTGGCCGAAGATCAGGACGATCAGCACGACGCCGGAGGCGCGCATGTAGATCCAGCCCCACTTCTCGACGTTGAACTTCCGGTTGGGGTGGGTGCCGGCGGCCTTGGAGCGCGGCGCCGCGATCGTGGAGGCCATCAGGACACCTCGGACAGGATCACGAAGAGCTGACGGGGGACGAAGCCGGCCAGGACGAGCGCCGTCAGTCCGATGACGATCCAGAACATGGCCCGCTGGTGCCGGGTGCCGACGCTCCAGAAGTCCACCAGGATGATCCGCAGGCCGTTGAAGGCGTGGAACACGATGCCCGCCACCAGCGCCATCTCGCCGAGGCCCATGATCGGGTTCTTGTACTGCGCGATCACGCCGTTGTACGCCTCGGGGGACACCCGGATCAGCGCGGTGTCGAGCACGTGCACCAGCAGGAAGAAGAAGATCGCGACGCCGGTGACGCGGTGCAGCACCCAGGACCACATGCCCTCGTGG